>NZ_LZKF01000161.1:0-50840 GCF_001672665.1 Mycobacterium sp. E2238
CCGCGCCAGCGCCGGCGTTCGGGCGGCGGCTTGTCCGCCCAGGACCTGCTGCGACGCGAGGGTCGGCTGTAAGCCTCAGTCGGCCTTTGCGGGTTCGTCTGGCTCGGCCTCCAGGAGGCTGCCTGGTCTGCAAACGCGTGGTGTTGGCGGCGTCGGCCGGGGGCACCGCGGCGCGCGACGCCGCGCCCGCGGGCACTTCCGTGCCGGGCTTGGGTTCGGCCGGTCCGGGACGGGTCGCGCGCGACGGCTCGAGGGCCGCGGGGTGCGTGGGGTCGTGCGGCGGTCGCGGCGTGGCGGCGACCAGGCTGGCCGCCACGGGGGGCCGAGCGGGGCGCCCGTTGAGGGTCGGCCGCTTGCGCTCGTCGGGCAGGTCGATCTCGCCCAGCCCGATCTTGTTCTGCAGGCGCCTCGCCCAGCGCGGGGCCCACCAGCAGTCGTCGCCGAGCAGCTTCATCACCGACGGCACCAGGAACATCCGGACCACGGTGGCGTCCAGCAACAGGGCCGCCATCAGGCCGAACGCCAGGTATTTCATCAGCACCAGGTCGGAGAACACGAACGAACCGGCGACGACGGCCAGGACCAGCGCCGCGGCCGTGATCAGCCGCCCGGTCGTCGCGGTGCCGATCCGGATGGCCTCGGCCGTCGACATACCGCGTTCGCGCGCCTCGACCATGCGGGACACCAGGAACACCTCGTAGTCGGTGGCCAGGCCGAATCCGACGGCGACAACCAGTGCGATCACCACCACCATCAGCGGCGTTGGCGTGAAGTTCAGCACGCCCGATAGGTGCCCGTCGACGAAGATCCACGTCAGGATGCCCATCGTGGAGCCCAGCGTCAGCGCGCTCATCACCGCGGCCTTGACCGGCAACACCACCGATCCGAACGCCAAGAACATCAACAGCATGGTCGCGCCCAGCAGCAGCACCAGCATCAGCGGAGCCTTGTCGAACAGGCTGTGAATGCTGTCCTGTTCCAGGGCCGGCGTGCCGCCGACATAGAGATTGAGCCCCTTCGGGGGGTTCACGGCCCGTAGTTCGGCGATCTTCTTGGCGGCATCGTTCTTGTTGACCAGGCCGTTCTGGATCACCCGCACCGAGCCGTCCTTGGGCACGGTCGTTCCATTGGGGCCGGCGACGCAGGGGTTGCCGGCGATGGCCGGACACGGCCGTTCCTGCCACTGCTTGTCGGTGAACCCGTTGATCCCGGCGATCCGGTTGCGGATGTCGGCCACCTGCTGGTCGGTGACCTTGCTGCCGTTGGTGCTCTGGATCACCATGGTCAGCTGTTCGGTCCGGTAGCCGGGGAACTGCTTATCGAAGTGCTCCTGGGCCAGGCGCACCGAATTGTTGGGCGGCAAATACTTTTCGCTCATGCCGCCGAACGACAGGTTGCCCAGCGGGATGACCAGCAGGATCATGCCGACCGCGATCGGGATGGCGAAGGCCAGCGGTCGCTTCATCACCCAGTTGACCAGCTTGCCCCAGAAGCCGGCCTCGACCTCTTCGCGCGTCTTGGTCTTCTGCAGCCGGTCCGCGAGCCAGTTCAGGTAGGCGCGCGACCACTTCCAGTTCCGCAGGAACGGCACCCGGAACGCGGTCCGCACCCCCAGCGCGTCGACGTGGCGGCCCAGGATGCCCAGGCAGGCCGGCAGGAAGGTGATCGAGAGCAGCGCCGCAAGCCCCACCGCGGCGAAGATCGCATAGGTCAGCGAATGCACGAAGCCCTGCGGCAACACCAGCAGGCTGGCGCTGGACGCGATGATCAGCACCGCGGAGAACGTCACCGTGCGCCCGGCCGTCATCACGGTTCTTCGCACCGCGGCCTCGGTGTCGTAGCCTTCGGCGATCTCCTCCCGGAACCGGCTCACCACGAACAGGCCGTAGTCGATCGCGATACCCAGGCCGATCAGGGACACCACCGGCTGGGCGAAGAAGTGCACCGGCCCGAACACGGCGACCAGGCGCAGGATGCCGAGCGAGCCGGCGATGCTCAGCCCGCCCACGATGGCCGGCAGGCCGGCGGCGACGGCGCCCCCGAAGACCAGGAACAACACGACGGCCACCAGCGGCACCGCGAGGACCTCCATACGACGCTGGTCGGTCGCGATGGTGCCTGTCAGTGCGTTGGCGATCGGTTCCAGGCCGGCCAGTTCCACCGCGCCGCCGTTGAGCTTCTGCAGACCCGGCGCGATGGCCTTGTAGTTATTGAGGATCGTGTCGTCGTCGTCGCCCTTGAGGGGGATGGACACGAAGGTGTGCTTCTTGTCCTCGCTGACCATGCCCTTGATCAGGGGGTTGGTGCTGTCGGGCGCGGCCAGCCAGCCGGCCCAGCCGACGACCTGATCGGGGTGGTCGGTCTTGAACTTGTTGAGTTCGCCGACGACTTTGTCCCGCCACGCCGCATCGTTGACCGTCTGCCCGTTGGGAGCCGTGAAGGTGGCCACCACGTGGCTGGTGCGGTCGCGGCCGTAGGTCTGGTCGCCCAGCACCGAGGCCTTCACCGATTGGCTGCCCTCGTCGTAGAAGCCGCTCTGTGTGACATGCTTGCCGAGGCTCATCCCGAACACGCCACCCAGCAGGCACAGAGCTACCGTGACCCCGATAACGATGTACCGGTAGCGGTACACAGTTCGACCCCACCAGGCGAACACGCAAGCTCCTTACTGGATCGTTAACGACCCGCACGGTACCTTTCGGTTTTTCAAGCCAGTGTCACACACGCGCGGTCAACAGAGCGGACAGCGGCCGGAACGGCTGCAGCCATGCTCCCTGGTCAGGCAGCGAATCTAGGCCGATTCGCGGCAAGGGCTCCCGGAACACACCGCTGATGTCTTCCAGGTCGACAAAATCCAAGGTATCCGACGCTAGCGCCCAACTCGCATGTTCGCGAAATCCGATGACTTGAACGGTGACCCCGGAGCGTGCTATCTCCTCCAACGGTTGACGAAACGCCTGGCCGTCGGCCGAAGCCACCACCAGCGCCGCCAGCCCTTCGCTACGTCGCAGTTCGATGTGGGCGAGCATGTCTCGGTCGACGTCGCTGTCCTCGTCGATCTTCGGTTTGGCGAAGACCGCGAACCCGACGTTACGAAGGGCGTCCACCCAGGGGCGGACGACGTCGGCGCTGCCCGGTGCGATGTTGGTGAAGACGGTGGCCTCGGGTTCGACCACGACACCGGGCCGGCCGGCACTGATCTCGGCCGTGCGCGCCAGCAACCAGCGCCCCAGCGCGTCGAACCGCGGGCGCTCCAGCGCGGTGGGGCGTCGGCCCAGGATCGACCCGAGCCCCATGTCGAGGTTGGGCGCGTCCCACACCAGCAACACACGTCCGCCCGGCGGTGTGAAGCTTCCGAGCGCATCGTCGGGCAACGCCGGCAAAGGTTCAGCTGCCGCGGTCTGTTCTTCCGCCAGGCTCATGGTCATCGCCTACTCATGTCGTAGCCAGATGAATTCGGTCACGGCGCTGCCCGCCTCGTGGGCCTTCGTCTCGTATTTCGTGGTCGGCCGCACCACCGAGATCGGCAGCTGCTCGCGGGGGTCGACGCGACGCAACCGCGGCTCGGCGTCGCCGACCTCGCCGATGTGTTCGGCGTACCCGGGGTGGTCCGTCGCGGCGTGCAGGACACCACCAGGGAGTAACCGGTCGGCGATGAGGCCAATCGTGCCCGGTTGCAGAAACCGGCGCTTGTGGTGACGGGCCTTGGGCCAGGGATCGGG
Source organism: Mycobacterium sp. E2238 (assembly GCF_001672665.1). Lineage (NCBI taxonomy): Bacteria > Bacillati > Actinomycetota > Actinomycetes > Mycobacteriales > Mycobacteriaceae > Mycobacterium > Mycobacterium sp. E2238. The sequence goes on from NZ_LZKF01000161.1 coordinate 3,723, forward strand.
AAAGAACACGCGTACGCCCGTCAGCGAACCGGACGGGATCAGCCGCTGCAGCACCTCGACGCCGTTGCCGCGGATCAAGCGGACGTTGCCGACCCCCTCGCGGTCGATCGCGCACAGCAGTTGTGCCAGCCCCCGCTTGTAGATTTCCACCGCGATCACGTCGACATCGGGCTCATCCTTGGCCATCGCCAGCGTGGATATGCCGCTCCCGCAACCGATTTCGAGCACCAGCGGCGCCTGGCGGCCAAACCAGGCGCGGGTGTCCAGCCGGGGCTCCCCGCCGCCCTCGCCTTCCCCGCCCGGAGAGCCCAGGGATAGGCCCAGCTCCGGCCACAGCCGTTCCCAGGTCTGCCGCTGAGCGTCGGAAAGCGCGGATCTTCGGGAGCGAAAGGTCGATGCCGGAAGGTAGCGCTGGCCGCGACGGTCGTCCGACTCCTCCTCAGGCGCGTCGGGAACCACTCCCGCCCGGGGTTGCGCATGCATTTGTCCATGGTGGCCCATAAAGGAGTGATGTAGCCGCCCCTGGTCCAGATTGATACCCAACAGTTGCCTTCAGCTGGTAACAGTCAGACGGTGGCTCGCATCAAAGTGACGTAAGTGCCACCATTCGGTGGGACCCGACCGGCCCCCGGGTCGGATCCATCGAACCGAAGGCAGATCATGAGGGGACGATGAACGGACAAGGGCACCAGGAATTCGTCGACGCGCTGGCGCGGTTCGCCGCCGGGCACGCCGACCCGCGCGTGACGGCCGTCGCCGAGCGGACGTCCGCGCCCCTGCGTGCGCTGATCCGGGGACGCCGCGGCGTCGGGCGCGCCACGGTGGCGCGGGCGCTGGACCGCGCCGGAGCCGCCGTGGGGATCGCGGTGACGACCGCCGGCGGTCGCGAAGCCGACGTGGTCGTGCACGTGACCACCGAGGTGGTCAAGCCGGAGGACATCGACGCGATCGCCGCCACCGGACGCCCGGTGGTGGGGGTGCTGAACAAGGCGGACCTGGCCGGGTCCCTGGCCCGCGGGGACGGGCCGATCGCGGCAGCGCGGACGCGTTGCGCGGAGCTTGCCGACCTGGTGGGCGTGCCCATGGTGCCGATGGCCGGCCTGCTCGCCGTCGCCGCGGTCGACGACCTGGACGCCTCACTGTGGTCGGGGCTGCGGACGCTGGCCGCGCACCCCGGGGTGGCCGCCTCCCTCGACGGCTCGTTCGCGGGGTTCATGGCGGCGGACAACCCGGTGCCGGCCGACGTGCGGCTGCGCCTGCTGCACACCCTGGACCTGTTCGGCATCGCGCTCGCGGTCGCCGCGCTACGGCAGGGCCGGACGGCCGCGCAGGTGCGGGCCCTGCTGCGCCGGACGAGCGGTATCGACGCCGTGCTGTCCCACATCGCGATCGCCGGCGCCGAAGTGCGCTACCAGCGGGTGCTGGACGCCGTCGCGGCGTTGGAGGCGCTGGCGGTCGGCTTGGGCGAATCCGCGGAGACGATCAGCGGATTCCTGTCCCACGACGACACGGTGGTCGCCCGGATGGCGGCCGCCGTCGACCTGGCCGAGGCGGCCGGGCTGGAGCCGGACCACGTGGAACCGGCTGACTGGGACCGCGACCCGTCCGCGCACCTGCCGCGCGCGGTGCGGTGGCAGCGTTACAGCAGGGCGTCGGCGAGCGAGTTGCACCGCGCCTGTGGGGCCGACATCGCCAGGGGATCGATGCGGCTGTGGTCGCAGGCCTGCGGGTCGCTGCCCGGGGAGCCGCTGGGGGGCTGGCGATGAGCGGCGACAAGCACGACGATCCGGTCGCCCGAGTCGACGCGCTGGTGGCGAGCATCGGTCCGGAGCTGGATGCGCCCGCCATCCACCGCCGCGACGTGGTGCTGGTGACCGGACCGTGGATGGCCGGGGTGACCGCGGTGGCCGCGGCGCTGCGCGAGCGGCTCCCGGAGCACAAGTTCGTCGAGTCGGTGGACCTGGGCCCGGGCGAGGCGCCGACGGCGGTGGTGTTCGTCGTCTCGGCGGCGGCCCACCTCACGCCATCCGACTGCGCGCTACTGGACGCCGCCGCCGCACACACCGATGTGGTGGTTCCGGTGGTGTCCAAGATCGACGTGCATCGCGCCTGGCGCGACGTCCTGGCCGCCAACCGCGAAACGCTGGCCGCGCACGCGCCCCGTTACCGCGACGTGCCCTGGGTGGGCGCGGCCGCCTCGCCCGACCTCGGCGAGCAGGACGTCGACGACTTGGTGCAGACGCTGTCGGCGCGGCTGGCCGACTCCGAGCTCGCCCGCCGAAACCGGCTGCGGGCGTGGGAGTTCCGGCTCAAGACCGTCATGCAGCGGTTCGACCGCGACGCCGACGGCGCCGGGCGGCGGGCAAGGGTCGACGCGCTGCGCGACGAACGCAGCACGGCGCTGCGGCAGCGGCGCGAGGCGAAGACCGAGCGCACCATCACGTTGCGCGGTCAGATTCAGCAGGCGCGGGTGCAGCTGTCCCACTTCGCGCGCAATCGTTGCTCGTCGGTGCGCAGCGAACTGCAGGAAGACGCCGCGGGGTTGTCCCGGCGCCACATGTCCGGCTTCGAGGCGCACACACGTGGCCGGCTGGACGAGGTGGTCGCCGAAGTGAACGAGGGCACCGCCACCCACCTCGCGGATGTCGCGCAGGTGGTGGGGGTCGCGACGACCCTGCCGGCCGTCGACGTGCTGCCGACGGTGGACGTCCCGCCGCCCCCGCTGAAATCGCGGCGGCACGAGACCTGGCTGATGATGCTGCTGGGCGCCGGGTTCGGCCTGGGCGTGGCGCTGACCCTGAGCCGGCTGCTGAGCGGGCCGGCCGCTCGGCTCAGTCCAGCGCTGTCCGTCGTCGCGGCGGTGACGTGTGTGGCGATCGGGCTGGCGGTCACGCTGCTGGTGGTCAACATCCGGAGCCTGCTGCGCGACCGGGCGCTGCTGGACCGCTGGGCGGGCGATGTGACCTCTTCGCTGCGGTCGGTGACGGAAGAGTTGGTCGCGACCCGCGTCCTGGTCGCCGAGTCGGTGCTGAGCAAGGCGGTACTGGCCCAGGACGAGGTGGAGAACGCCGAGGTGAGCGGCCAGGTCAGCGCCATCGACCGCGAGCTGCGCGCGCACGCCATGGCCGCGTCGCGGGCCGCCGCCGCCAGGGAGAAGGAGATGCCTACGGTGTTGGCGGCCCTGGACGCCGTGCGTGCAGAACTGGGTGAAGCGGGTATATCTCCTACTGACCATTCGGCCTCGGAGCTGAAAAAAGACGGCGAAACCGAGGCAAACCAAAAACCGGCTTCTAGGAGCGGTGATGGCGATTCTGCCGGAGCTTCTGAATCGTTGTTGTGAGAAGGCTTATACCTGCCCGAGACTTACACGACAAGGTCCTCACGATAACCTGTAGTTAACGCCACCATGTCAACCGTTGTGTGGGCGACCGCATACGCGATAGGCACCCAAAGCAGCCCGAGTACGCAGAAGAATTCAGGAGACTTCGATGACCTCAGCGACCATTCCCGGATTGGACACCGCACCCACGAAGCATCAGGGGCTGCTGTCGTGGGTACGGGAGGTCGCCGAGCTCACTCAGCCCGAGCGCGTGGTGTTCACGGATGGTTCCGCCGAAGAGTTCGATCGGCTCGCCGCCCACCTGGTCGAGGCGGGCACGTTCACGAAGCTGAACGAGAAGAAGCACCCCAACTCCTACCTGGCGTTGTCCGACCCGTCCGACGTTGCGCGGGTGGAGTCGCGGACCTTCATCTGCTCCGAGCGCGAGATCGACGCCGGCCCCACCAACAACTGGATGGAACCGGCCGAGATGCGGGCCTTGATGACCGACCTGTACCGCGGCTGCATGCGCGGCCGCACCATGTATGTGGTGCCGTTCTGCATGGGCCCGCTCGGCGCGGACGACCCCAAGCTGGGCGTCGAAATCACCGACTCCGAGTACGTCGTCGTGTCCATGCGCACCATGACCCGGATGGGCAAGGCGGCCCTGGAGAAAATGGGCGACGACGGGTTCTTCGTCAAGGCGCTGCACTCGGTGGGCGCCCCGCTGGAGCCCGGGCAGCAGGACGTGCCGTGGCCCTGCAACGACACCAAATACATCACCCACTTCCCGGAGACCCGCGAGATCTGGAGCTACGGCTCCGGTTACGGCGGCAACGCGCTGCTGGGTAAGAAGTGCTACTCGCTGCGCATCGCGTCGGCGATGGCCCACGACGAGGGCTGGCTGGCCGAGCACATGCTGATCCTCAAGCTGATCTCCCCGGAGAACAAGGCGTACTACTTCGCCGCGGCCTTCCCGTCGGCGTGCGGCAAGACCAACCTCGCTATGCTGCAGCCCACCATTCCGGGCTGGCGCGCCGAGACCCTGGGCGACGACATCGCCTGGATGCGGTTCGGCAAGGACGGCCGGCTGTACGCGGTCAACCCCGAGTTCGGTTTCTTCGGGGTGGCGCCGGGCACCAACTGGAAGTCCAACCCCAACGCCATGCGCACCATCGCCGCGGGCAACACCGTCTTCACCAACGTCGCGCTCACCGACGACGACGAGGTGTGGTGGGAAGGCCTGGAGGGCGAGCCGGATCACCTGATCGACTGGAAGGGCAACGACTGGTACATCCGCGAGACGGAAACCAAGGCCGCCCACCCGAACTCGCGCTACTGCACGCCGATGTCGCAATGCCCCATCCTCGCCCCGGAATGGGACGACCCGCAGGGCGTGCCGATCTCGGGCATCTTGTTCGGCGCCCGCCGCAAGACCACGGTGCCGCTGGTGACGCAGGCCCGCGACTGGCAGCACGGGGTGTTCATGGGCGCCACCATGGGCAGCGAGCAGACCGCCGCCGCCGAGGGCAAGGTCGGCACGGTGCGCCGCGACCCGATGGCCATGCTGCCGTTCCTCGGCTACCACGTCGGTGACTACTTCCAGCACTGGCTCGACCTCGGCAAGAACTCCGACGAGTCCAAGATGCCGAAGGTGTTCTTCGTCAACTGGTTCCGCCGCGGCGAGAAGGGCGAGTTCCTGTGGCCGGGCTTCGGCGAGAACAGCCGGGTGCTGAAGTGGATCGTCGACCGCATCGAGCACCAGGCCGGTGGCCAGGACACCCCGATCGGCATCGTGCCGACCGCAGCGGACCTCGATCTGGACGGCTTGGACGTCGAACCCGGAGACGTCGCGAAGGCGCTCGCGGTCAACCCCGACGAGTGGCGCCAGGAGCTTCCGCTGATCGAAGAGTGGTTCGAGTTCGTCGGCGACAAGCTGCCCACGGGCGTCAAGGACGAGTTCGAGGCGCTCAAGCAGCGCCTGGCCGACGCCGACTAGGTCGAGCCCACCTCCGCGCGCCGCGAATCGGGGCTGGCCTTCTTCTCGGCGTACATCAGTTCGTCGGCGCGGGCCAGCAGTTCGTCCACGGTTGCGTGCTCGGCGACGGGTGCCTGGACCAGGCCGATGCTGGCGGACAGGCGGTAGGGCCGCCCGCCGGTCTCGTTGAAGGAGCGGAACGCCTCGGCGAGCCGGTCTTTGACCGCCGCGGTCCCACTGTCGCTTTCGGTGACCATGACGCAGAATTCGTCACCGCCTAGGCGCGCGACGATGTCGGACTCGCGCCGCACGCTACGCAGCACCTGGGCGACGTCTTTGATCAGGGCGTCGCCCGCATCGTGCCCCTGCTCGTCGTTGACCCGCTTCAGCCCGTCGACGTCCAGGAAGGCGAGCACGCAGTTGTGCCCGAGGTGGTGCGCTCCGCGCAGCTTCTGCTCGGCCAGCAGATAGAAGCCGCGCCGATTGTTGAGCCCGGTCAGTTCGTCGGTGACGGAGAGCCGACTGATCTCCTCGTTGGCACTTTCCAGCGCAGCGGTGCGGTCGCGGACCCGCTGTTCGAGTTCGGCGTAGAGCTGGACGTTTTCCATGGCGATCGACGTCGAATCGGCCAACGCCTGCAGCAGCCGGATCTCCTGCTCGGACGGCGGGTGCCGGTGGGCCCAGTAGTTGCCGATCGCGCCGATCGGTTCGAGCTTGCGGATCGGCACCATCACCAGGCTCTTGACGAACGTTGCGCGGTAAATCCCTTGCGGGATACGCGGATCCCGATAGATGTCCGGGATGATCGCCGCCTCGCGGTTGAGCATCGCCCAACCGCTGATGCACGCTTCGATGGGGAAGCGGCTGCCCTTCCACAGTGGGGCGATGGCGTCTTCGTCGGCGTAATAGCACTTGTCGTCGTCGCGCAGCACGAGCGTGGCTCCGTCACAGCCGGTGAGCTCGCGCGCCGACGACCGGACGATGCGCTGGATTTCGGACAGGCTGCGCGCCAACGACAATTCCTGGACCGCCTCGAGCAGGCGCTCCATGCCGTCCACGTAGTCGTAGACGCCGAGCCGATCGGTGGCGGAGCAGCACGGCGCGGGCGCGGGGAGGCGCTCGGCGTCCATGCACACCTCCGTAGGAGACCGGCCGGGGTGTGAGGCCGGCGTCGTCACGGCACGGTACCTTACCCGGATCGGGGCCGCACCTGCGCCGATCCGGTCGATCGGTCCGGCGGCCACGACCACTTGACACCCGTCAAGTTTTTCGGCGGTACAGTCTGCGCATGCAGATTCGCGAGTACCTCGGCGCCGGTAAGCCCGCCGTCATTCTTCACCCGTCCGGAACGGTCATCACCTTCGACGAGCTGGAGGCGCGGGCCAACCGGCTGGCGCACTATTTCCGGCGGGCCGGCCTCGTCGAGGGCGACGCCGTCGCGATCCTGATGGAGAACAACGAACACATGCACGCGGTCATGTGGGCGGCGCGCCGCAGCGGTCTGTACTACGTCCCGATCAACACCCACCTGACCGCGGCCGAGGCCGCCTACATCGTCGACAACAGTGCCGCCAAGGCGATTATCGGATCGGCGGCGCTGCGTAAGACGTGTGAGAACCTGGCCGAGCATCTTCCCGGGGGCCTGCCCGAGCTGCTGCTGATCGCGGATGACGATCTCGAGGGCTGGCAGCGCTACCCCGAATGCGTTGCGGGCGAGCCGGACACCCCGATCGACGATGAACGCGAGGGCGATCTGCTGCAGTATTCGTCGGGCACCACCGGCCGGCCCAAGGGCATCAAACGCGAACTGCCCCACGTGCCGCCGTCCGAGGCGCCCGGCATGATGTCGGCCCTGGTCAGCTTCTGGATGAACCCGGACTCGATCTATCTGAGCCCGGCGCCGCTTTATCACACCGCCCCGTCGGTGTGGTCGATGAGCGCGCAGGCCGGCGGGGTCACCACGGTGGTCATGGAGAAATTCGATCCCGAAGGCTGCCTCGACGCGATCCAGCGGCACCGCGTCACGCACGGCCAGTTCGTCCCGGCGATGTTCACCCGAATGCTGAAACTTCCCGAGGCGGTGCGTAATTCGTACGACCTGTCCAGTCTGCAACGGGTGATGCACGCGGCGGCGCCGTGCCCGGTGGAGATCAAGAAGCAGATGATGGACTGGTGGGGGCCGATCATCGACGAGTACTACGCCTCCTCCGAGGCGATCGGGTCGACGCTGATCAGCGCCGAGGAGTGGCTGGCGCATCCTGGCTCGGTCGGCAAGCCGATGGCCTGTGAGATCCACATCCTGGACGAGAACGGGAACGAGCTGCCGCCGGGCCATCCCGGCGAGATCTACTTCGCGGGCGGCTACAGCTTCGAATACCTCAACGATGACGCGAAAACCGCTGCGTCCCGGGACAAGCGCGGGTGGACGACGGTCGGCGACATCGGCTACGTCGACGACGAGGGCTACCTCTACCTCACCGACCGGCGCCACCACATGATCATCTCGGGCGGGGTGAACATCTACCCGCAGGAAACCGAGAACCTTCTGGTCACACACCCGAAGGTGTTGGACGCGGCGGTGTTCGGCGTCCCCGACGACGAGATGGGGCAGCGGGTGCTGGCGGCCGTGCAGACCGTCGACCCGGCCGACGCCACCGACGAGTTCGCCGACGAGCTGCTGACATGGTTGCGAGACCGCTTGGCGCACTACAAGTGTCCGCGCTCGATCGCGTTCGAGGCGCAGTTGCCGCGCACCGACACCGGCAAGCTCTACAAGAACGGGCTGATCGAGAAATACTCGGTGTGACCCATGCTCCGGGTGCTGGACCTGTCGAGCCCCCCGGATGCCGGCCCGGCATCCCCGCCGGGGGTGATCCTGGCCCATGGCGCGGCCGCCGACCTCGCCCGCTGCGAATCATGGCTTCAGGTGGCGACTTTCACGCTGACCGAGGACCGCTGTGACGACCGCCGGGTGGTCACCGTCGATTCGGTGCCCGGCGCGTTGGCCGAGCTGACCGCGCGCTGCCGGCGCTGGCCGCAGGCCAGCAGCGTCTGTGACGACGTGTTGCGCGGGGTCGACGCGGGTGGGCCCGCGCTACCGGCGGTGGTGACCGAGTCGCTGGCCTACTCGACCCTGCAGGCGGGTCCCGAGTTCGCGCGTTGGCTGCAAGAACGCGGTCCGGCCAGCGTGCCCGACATCGCCGAGCCGGTGCGGACCCACCGCGACGGGGACACGCTGCGTATCGCGTTCAACCGCCCGCAACGCCATAACGCGTTTTCCACCGACGCCCGGGCCGCGCTGCTGGAGGCCCTGACGGTCGCGCAACTCGACCCGTCGGTGACCGGGATCGTGTTGAGCGGCAACGGACCGTCGTTCTGCAGCGGTGGCGACCTCGCCGAATTCGGCACCTTCGCCGACCCGGCGAGCGCGCACCTGGCCCGCACCCGGCACAGTCCGGCCCTGGCGCTCGATGCGCTGACCGCCCGGCTCGGCCGCGCCTGCCGGGCGGAGGTGCACGGCCGCGTGCTGGGCAGCGGGCTGGAGATGGCGGCGTTCTGCGGATGGGTGACCGCGCGCGACGATGCGGTGTTCGGGCTACCCGAACTTCAGCTGGGGCTGATACCCGGCGCCGGCGGGACGCTCAGCGTCACCCGCCGGATCGGCCGGTGGCGCACCGCCTATCTCGTGCTGTCCGGCCGCACCATCGACGTCGGCACCGCGCTGGCCTGGGGCCTGGTCGACGCTGCTGACGCCTAAAGCCTTGTCAGAAGCCGGAATACGTGGTAGTTGTGGTCGACGGCATATTCGAGACGGCGATCACGCCGATGGCGACGTAGAGGATCGCCATGATCACCGCGAACACCGCGCCGACGACGGCGCCGATGATGGCCCACTTCTTGGCGTTGTTGGCCGCCTCCTGCGCCTCGGCGTACCGCCCCTGGGCCCACAGTCCGGACACCTTGGTGGAGTAGACGATCGACACGATTCCGATCGGCAGGCAGCACAGCACGGTGCACAGGATGGCCCAGACGAGGTAGTTCTCCGGCTCCGGCTGGCCCGGCCAGCCCGGCTGCGGTGGCTGCCAACCCGGTTGCTGGCCCGGCCAACCCGGCTGCTGGCCCTGCCAAGGCGGCGGCTGTCCCTGCCATTCCGGCTGCTGACCCTGCCATTCCGGTGAGCCTTCGTAGGGCCCTGGGGGATAACTCATGGCAGCCGACTTTCTTTCGTCGCAGTAACTTTTAATTCCGCGCAGCTTTGCTGAGAAGTCAGGCAAGGATACAGCACACGCCGACGTCAAGCCCGCACATTCGGTCTCGCGCTCAGATGCCGCCCCGCGCGACCAATTGCCCGGCGATGACATTGCGTTGAATCTCGTTGGTGCCCTCGCCGACGATCATCAGGGGCGCGTCGCGGAAGTAGCGTTCCACGTCGTATTCGCACGAGTAGCCGTAGCCGCCGTGAATTCGCACGGCGTTCAAAGCGATCTCCATCGCCACTTCGGAGGCGAACAGTTTGGCCATCCCGGCTTCCATGTCGCAGCGCTCGCCGCTGTCGTAGCGCTCGGCGGCGTAGCGGGTGAGCTGACGGGCGGCGGTCAGTTTGGTCGCCATGTCGGCCAGGTAATTGCCCACCGACTGATGCTTCCAGATCGGCCGGCCGAAGCTTTCCCGTTGCTGCGCGTAGGCCAGCGCGTCCTCGAGCGCCGCCGTGCCGACACCCAGCGCCCGGGCGGCCACCTGGATGCGGCCCGTTTCGAGGCCCTTCATCATCTGCGAAAAGCCTTCGCCCATCGCGCCGCCCAGCACCGCCGACTCGGGTGCCACGAAGTTGTCGAAGGACAGCTCGCAGGATTCGACGCCCTTGTAACCCAGCTTGGGCAGGTCCCGGGACACCGTGAGGCCGGGGCCGTGCTCGACGAGCACGATCGAGATGCCCCGGTGGCGGGGCGTGGCATTCGGATCGGTCTTGCACAGCAGCGCGATCAGCCCCGACCGCCGCGCGTTGCTGATCCAGGTTTTCGAGCCGTTGATCCGCAGGCCGCCAGGGGCGCCGTCCGCGCCCGCAAAAGGCACAGCCGTCGTCGTCATGTTCTGCAGGTCCGAGCCGCCGCCCGGTTCGGTCAACGCCATCGTGGCCCGCAGTTCCCCGGACGCCATCACCGGCAGGTAGGCCCGCTTTTGCTCCTCGGTGCCGAACAAGGCCAGCAGCTTGGCCACCACGGTGTGCCCGCCCATCGCGCCGGCCAGGCTCATCCAGCCGCGGGCCAGCTCCTCGGTGACCCTGACGTAGCACGGCATGGACACCGGCGACCCGCCGTATTCCTCCGGGATGGCCAGGCCATAGATGCCGATCCGCTTCATCTGCTCGATCCACGCCTCGGGATAGGTGTTGGCGTGCTCGACCTCGCGGACGGTCGGCTTGACGTCGCGGTCGATGAACGCCCGCACCGTGGCCACCAACATGTCCTCTTCGTCAGTCACCTGCTATCACCCTCCAGCGTCGATGGTGGCGACCCGCTTCGCCCGGCTTCGCCGCGCTCGCGATCGCCACGCAGTTGTTGGTGGCGACCCGCTTCGCCCGGCTTCGCCGCGCTCGCGATCACCACGAGGTTGACCCTCGATTCCACACCCTGCCAGCATGTGGCGTTGTGACTAGTGACGGGTATGCGGGAATCCGCCCCGGCGGGCCGTACTTCGACGACCTCTCGGTCGGCCAGGTCTTCGACTGGGCGCCGGCTGCGACGCTGTCCTCGGGGCTGGCGGCGGCGCACCAGGCGATCGTGGGCGACCGGCTGCGCCTGGCGTGCGATGCCGTGCTGTGCACCGCCGTGACCGGCGTGCCGGGACCGCTGGCGCACCCGGCGCTGGTGTGCGACGTCGCGATCGGCCAGTCCACGCCGGCCACCCAGCGGGTCAAGGCCAACCTGTTCTACCGCGGCCTTACGTTTCACCGGTTCCCCGTCATCGGCGACACCATCTACACACGTACGGAAGTGGTTGGGCTGCGGGCCAATTCGCCCAAGCCGGGCCGGCCGCCGACGGGGCTGGCGGCGCTGCGGATGATCACGATCGACCAGGCCGATCGGCTGGTCCTCGACTTCTACCGGTGCGCCATGCTGCCCGCGAGCCCGGGCTGGGACCCCGGCGCGGGGCCCGCCGACGACCTGTCGGCGATAGGCGCCGACATACCCGGGCCCGCCCACGATCCGACCGCGCACTGGGACGGCGAGGTGTTCCGGACCAAGGTGCCCGGTCCGCACTTTCACCCCGACCTGGCCGGTGCGGTGCTGCACAGCACGGCCGACGTGGTCAGCAGCGCACCCGAGCTGGCCCGGCTGACCATGAATATCGCTGCCACTCACCACGATTCGCGGGTCAGCGGGCGCAGGCTGGTCTATGGCGGGCATACCATCGGGCTGGCGCTCGCGCAGGCGAGCAGGCTGCTGCCCAACCTCGCGACGGTGCTGGGCTGGCAGTCCTGCGACCACACCGGTCCCGTCCACGAGGGCGACACCCTCTACAGCGAATTGCACGTCGAGTCCGCCGCGCCGACCGGCCAGGGGGGCGTGCTGGGGCTGCGGGCACTGGTCTACGCCGTGAGCGACGTCGCGGGTGAACCCGACCGCGCGGTGCTGGACTGGCGATTCAGCACGCTGCAGTTTTAGGGGCGCACCACGAGCACAATGGGGGACGTGAGCTCGGCTACGTCGATGTGGGGGAGCAGCGGGCTGGCCTATCTGACCGGCCCGCCGGACGGGCCGCCCGACTTCTCCCGCGCGAACGTGCTGACCCACGCCCGGCGGGTGGCCGCGGCCGTCGCCGAGCGCTGGGGCATCACCGTCGATGCCGCCGGCCTGCTGGCCGGGCGGGCCGCGCTGCTGGGCCTGACTCGCGGCGGCCGGGTGTCCGCCGGTGGGGCCACCCGGCTGTTGGCCGCCGCCGACGGCTGGTGTGCGATCACGCTGTCGCGCCCCGACGACGCCGCCGCCGTTCCCGCGCTGGTGCAGACCGATGAGATCGCCTGCGACCCGTGGCCGGCGTTGCGGCACTGGGCCACAACGCAACCGGTCCGCGCTATCGTCGAGCGGGCGACGCTGCTCGACATCCCCGCGGCGGGTCTGGGTGAAGCGACGGCCGCCGCGCCGCGAACACGGCCGTGGGGCGGCCGCGGACCGGCGCGCGCCGCCGCGGGGTTACTGGTCGCCGACCTCTCCTCCATGTGGGCGGGCCCCCTGTGCGGCCAGCTGCTGGCGCGCGCCGGCGCTACCGTCGTCAAGGTCGAGAGCCCGCGCCGCCCGGACGGTACCCGCGGCGGAAACCCGGCGTTCTTCGACTGGATGAACGGTCAAAAGCTCTCGTACTGTGTCGATTTCGACGCCCAGGCGGCCGAATTGCGTGAGTTGCTCACCGCCGCCGATGTGGTGATCGAGGGCTCGCGCCCCGCGGCGCTGACGCGGCGCCGGCTGGGACCCGACGATCTTTCGCCGGGGAGGGGCCGAATCTGGTTGCGCATCACAGGATATACCGACGGCAGGCCGGCGTTCGGCGATGACGCGGCGGTGGGCGGCGGCCTGGTCGGCGTCGCCGCCGACGGACCGGTGTTCTGCGGCGACGCCATCGCCGATCCGCTGACGGGGCTGGAGGCCGCTCGGGCCGTCGCCGAATCGCTGGGCCGCGGTGGCGGCGAGCTGGTCGAGGTCTCGATGGCCGCCGTCGCCGCCGGATATGCGGCGCTGCCGACCCAAGCGTCGCTCTCGGATCTGCCCGCCCCGCCCCCGCGGGTTCCGCCGCCGGGCCGGCCCGCGGCGCGGCTGGGCGCCGACAACCGGGCTGTGCGCGCAATGGTGTACGAACGAGGTTGCGCGCCATGTTGATTCGGCGTGCCACGCTGCTGGACGGGACGATCACCGATCTCCGGGTCGGCGACCAGATCGAAGAAATGGGTGACGGCCTGCTCGCCGAGCGGGGCGAGGGCGTGCTCTACGCCGGTGGCGGAACCGTCCTGCCCGGCCTGCATGATCACCATGTGCATGTGCGTTCGGCGGCATCCGCGCTGGATTCGTTCCTCGTCGGGCCGCCCGGGGTCAGCACCAAAGCCGAACTGACACAGCTGCTGTCGAATGCGACGCCGGGTCCCGATGGGTGGATTCGTGCCGTCGGCTACCACGAGTCGGTGGCCGGCGACCTGGACCGGAGCGCCCTCGACGCGATGGTTCGCAGCGTCCCGGTGCGTATCCAGCACCGCAGTGGGGCGCTATGGATCCTCAACTCCGAGGCGCTGGGCCGGGTCGGGCTGGCCGACCATCCCGACGGGCGCCTGCGCAGCGCGGACCACGGCTGGTCGGACCTGCTGGCGCGGCGCGAAAGCGACCTCGCCGAGCTGAGCCGGCGAATCACCGCGACCGGCGTCACCGGCGTCACCGACGCCACCCCGGACCTCGACGCCGATGACATGGTGTCGCTCGTGGTGGCGCACCGGCGCGGCGAGTTCCGGCCCCGGCCGAGTTTCCTGTCCCCGGGCAAGAAGATCCTGCACGACGACCGCCTCGACCTGGACGCCCTGACGGACTGGATCGCCAGTCAGCACGACGCGGACCGGCCGGTCGCCGTGCACTGCGTGACCGCGGCCCAACTAGTCGTCACCATCGCGGCCCTGCGGGCGGCCGGCATCCATCCGCGGGATCGGATCGAGCACGCCGCCGTCGTGCCCCAGGACAACTTGGCCGATCTGGCCGACCTGGGGGTCACGGTGGTGACACAGCCCAACTTCGTCGCCGAGCGCGGCGATCACTACCTCGCCGACGTGCCCGCCGCCGAGCATCCTCAACTGTGGCGGGTCGCCTCCCTGCTGGAGGCGACGGTGCCGGTGGCGCTCTCCACCGACATGCCCTTCGGGCACGGCGACCCCTGGACGGCGATGCGCGCCGCGGTCTACCGCACCACGCTCAGCGGCACCGTCCTCAACGCCAACGAATGTGTCTCTGCCCGAAAGGCTTTGACGATGTTCCTGGGGGAGCCCGAGCGGCCGGGCCGGACTCGGGCCGTCGCGGTCGGACAGCCGGCCGACCTCTGTGTGCTGAGCGAGCCGCCCGAGACGGCGCTGGCCGAGCTGGACGCCGGCATGGTGGCGGCCACCATCATCGGCGGCGAGCTCGTTTACTTCGCGATGTGACCGGCGATCACGGCGCGGCGGCGAGCGCGGAACGCAGAATGGCGCACTGGCTGTCGAAAAACCGCTGCGAAACTTGAGCTTTGGGCATGATCAGGTCGAAGCCGTGGAAGGCGCCCGGAATGGTCTCGACGTGGCACGGCACCCCGGCGGCCGTCAGCCGCTCGGCGTAGGCCAGGTCCTCGTCGTGGAACAGGTCGTGCGTGCCGACCCCGATCCAGGCCGGCGGCAACCCACTCAGGTCATCGCGGCGCCCCGGCACGGCGACCTGCGGGTCGGCGTTGCCGAGGTACGCCGACCAGCCGAACTCGTTGCTGCGGTTGTCCCAAAGCCGATAGTGGGACTTGCGGGCGGTGGCCGAGCTGCGGTCGTCGAGCATGGGATAGGTCAGCAGCTGAAACGCCGGGCTCACCTCGGCGCGGTCGCGGGCCAGCAGCGCCAGGGCCGCGGCCAGGCCGCCGCCGGCGCTCGCGCCGCCGATGGCCACCCGGTACCGGTCGACGGAGGGCAAGGCGGCCAGCCACGTCAACGCCGAATAGCAGTCTTCCAGCGGGGCGGGATATGGATGTTCGGGCGCCAGGCGGTATTCCACCGACGCGACGGTGGCGCCGAGCCGCCGGCTGAACGCGCTGCAGAGCCGGTCGTCCTGCTCGGCGGTGCCGATCACGTAACCGCCGCCGTGAATCCACAACAGCGCGGGGGTCGGTTCGGCCACGCCGGCCGGCCGGAACAGCCGGACACCGGCCCCAGAACCGAGCGTGATCACCTCGACGTCGCGGACGGGCTTGCCAAGGCGCCCGCGCACGGCCATCGCCACCCGCATGATCGGCAGGGTGCGGGGGCCGACGATTCGGCGCGGGGCGAAACGGGCGATCCGCTGCAGGTCGGGGTGAACATCGGTGTTCGGCACCGCATCAGTATCGCCGACGCGGAGTGCTCGAGGACCTGCTATCTCTGATATGCGGCGGCTCAGACTTCGGGGAGGCAACGTGACCGCGGGGACCGGACTTCTGCGAAGCGATCGCGGATGAACCATTCGGTGCGCGGGTGCGTGCTCCAATGGCGGTGGATTAGCCGTACATATATCGGGGTATCGGTGGAATGCTGGCGAGGACGGTACGCGCCAGCGTTTCGTCGTCGCAACGTCCCTCACCGGGACCGAGCGTGGACCGCCCGGCCGGGCACGACGCGAGGGACGTGAATGCTGGGGCATCTCTACGATCGGGCGCTCGACGGCGAGCGATGTTGGATTCGCCACGACGACGGCGAGCTGCGACCGCTGCCGGCCCACCGCTGGCTGGGCGTGCGATGTCCCGATGACGTGTGTCCCGGTGATGGATCTGGTGACGCCTTCGACGAAGTCTTCGACGAAGCCGTCACGCAGATGTGCACCGGGCCGACCATCGAATTGGGATGCGGGCCTGGCCGGTTGGTCGCCCGGCTGATTCAGCGGGGGATACCGGCCCTGGGCATCGATCGCTCGGTGGCCGCGATCCGGTTGGCGGGCCGCGGCGGTGCGCCGGTCCTGCTGGGCGATGTGTTCGACCCGCTGCCCGCGATGGGGTCGTGGCAGACGGTGTTGCTGGTCGACGGCAACGTCGGCCTCGGCGGTGACCCGCGCCGCATCCTGGGGCGGGCCGCCGAGCTGCTGGCCCGCGGTGGGCACTGCGTGGCCGAGTTCGACGCCGAGAACATCGGCATCCGTTCGCGCTGGGTCCGGCTGGAGTCCGCATGCGAGATCGGGCCCTGGTTCCGGTGGGCGTCGGTGGGCGTGGACAGCGCCGCCGCGCTCGCCGCGCAGGTCGGTTTGACGCTGACCGGCGTCCGCCTGATCGGCGGGCGGGTGATCGCCTGCCTGGCGGCGATGTGAGCGTGTCGCGACCGGCCTCCGCCCGCGTCGACAGCAAATTCCACAGTGGCTCTATAGCAGCCGGTATTCGCACCGAGCAATCGCTGGCCGGGTGACTTTCGAATGTCGGCTGTCGCGTCGACGCAAACGTCAGTTTCGGACCCGGGGCCGGGGGTACGCTGCCCTAACACCACGGCAAGGAGGCCGCCTATGACATCGTGCGCGAAATGGTTGCTGCGGGCTCGTCCCGGCGACTACGCGCTGGCCTTAAGCGCGGCGGGTGCTTCGCTGCCGGTGGTCGGCAAGCACCTTGAACCGCTGGGTGGCCTCACTGCGATGGGCATTTGGGGCGCGCGGCACGCCCCCGAATTCTTCTCCGGAATGACCAAGCCGCGTCAGGCGAAGGACGCCGCCGAAGCGATCCACGGTGACGACGTCAGCCTTCAGGACCTCTCCGTCGCGGCGCTGCGGGGCATCGTGTCGGCCGCCGACCTGGAGCTGGAATGGCCCACGGCGGGACGGACGCCCCCGATTTGGGAGGCGATGCGTCAGCGCCGCTACCTCCACCGCCGCGCGGTTCACTACGGCGACCACCCCGCTCAGGTGCTCGATGTCTGGCGCCGCAAGGACCTGCCCGCGCACCCCGCGCCGGTGCTGATCTTCGTCCCGGGCGGCGCTTGGGTGCACGGCAAGGCCATGGGCCAGGGTTCGGCCCTGATGTCCCGGCTGGCCGAGCAGGGCTGGGTCTGCCTGGCGATCGACTACCGCGTCGCCCCGCACCACCGCTGGCCGCGGCACATCATCGACGTCAAGACGGCGATTGCGTGGGCGCGCGCCAACGTCGACAAGTTCGGCGGCGACCGCGATTTCGTCGCGGTGGCGGGTTGTTCCGCCGGCGGGCACCTGTCCGCACTGGCCGGTCTGACCCCCGACGACCCGCAGTACCACGCGAAGCTGCCCGAAGGGGCCAACACCTCGGTGGACGCCGTCGTCGGCGTCTACGGTCGCTACGACTGGGAGGACCGGTCGACCCGCGAGCGGGACCGGTTCGTCGACTTCCTGGAGCGGGTCGTGGTCCAGCGCCGGATGGACCGCCACCCCCAGGTGTTCCGGGACGCGTCGCCGATGGCGCGTGTGCATCGAAATGCGCCGCCGTTCTTGGTGATTCACGGCAGCAAGGACAGCGTCATTCCGGTCGAGCAGGCGCGCAGCTTCGTCGAACGGATGCGGGCGGTCTCGCATTCGATGGTGGGCTACCTCGAGTTGCCCGGCGCGGGCCACGGGTACGACCTCATCGACGGGGAGCGCGCGGGCGCGGCGGCGCACGCGACTTCGCTGTTCCTCAACCAGGTCTATCGCACCAAGACAAACGCGGCCAAAGAGGTTATCTGAACTGCCGCTGCTGAGTATGGTCCCTTTATGGGTAAGGGGCAGCGGTGAAACGGCTGAGCGGGTGGGACGCGGTTCTGCTTTACAGCGAGACACCGAACGTGCACATGCACACCATCAAAGCCGCTGTGATCGAACTCGATTCCGATCGGCTTGACTTCGGCGTAGAGGCGTTTCGCGAAGTCATCCGCGGCCGGTTGGGCAAGCTCGAACCATTCTGCTACCAGTTGGTCGAGATCCCCTTCCAGCTGCACCACCCGATGTGGCGGGAGCATTGCGAGGTCGACCTCGATTACCACATTCGCCCGATGCGGTTGCCCGCGCCCGGCGGCCGGCGCGAGCTGGACGAGGCCATCGGGCGCATCGCCAGCACACCGTTGGACCGCAGCCGCCCGCTCTGGGAGATGTACTTCATCGAGGGCCTGGCGAACAACCGGATCGCCGTGGTGGGCAAGATCCACCACGCGCTGGCCGACGGCGTCGCCTCGGCCAACCTGATGGCCCGCGGCATGGACCTGCAGCCCGGGCCGGAGGGTGGCCCATACGTGTCGGACCCGGCGCCCACCACCCGGCAGTTGATGGGCTCGGCGTTCGCGGATCATCTGCGCCACGTCGGGCGGATCCCCGCGAATATCCGCTACACCGCGCAGGGGCTGGGCCGGGTCCGGCGCAGCTCGCGCAAGCTGTCACCGGAGTTGAGCCGGCCGTTCGAACCGCCACCGACTTTCATGAACCACAAGATCAACGCGGAGCGCCGGTTCGCCACCGCCACCCTGGCGCTGGCCGACGTCAAGGAAACCGGCAAGCGGCTCGGGGCGACGATCAACGACATGGTCCTGGCCATGGCCACCGGTGCCCTACGTACCTTGTTGCTGCGCTACGACGGCACGGCTGTGCCCCTGCTGGCGTCGGTGCCGATGAGTTTCGACTTCTCGCCCGAGCGGATCTCGGGCAATCGCTTCACCGGCGTGCTGGTGGGCCTGCCGACCGACTCCGACGATCCGCTGGAGCGGGTGCGGTGCACTCACGAGAACGCCATCGCCGCCAAGGAAAGCAACCAGCTGATGGGGCCCGAGTTGGTCAGCCGCTGGGCGGCCTACATGCCGCCCGCGCCCACGCAGGCGTTCTTCCGGTGGGCGTCTGGGCGCGACGGGCACAACAAGATCCTCAACCTGAACATCTCCAACGTGCCTGGACCGCGCGAACGCGGGCGGGTCGGCGGGGCGCTGGTCACCGAGATCTATTCGGTGGGCCCGCTGACCGCCGGTAGCGGCCTCAACATCACCGTCTGGAGCTACGTCGACCAGCTCAACATCTCGGTGCTGTCCGACGGTGCCACGCTCAAGGATCCACACGAGGTGACCGAGGCCATGGTCGCCGACTTCATCGAAATACGAAGGGCTGCAGGGCTTTCCGAGGACCTCACCGTCATTGAAGCCGCGATGGCGCCGGCCTGAGGACTGTTCCCGGAAACGGGACTCTCGACTGGTGCCAATGCCATTTCCGTGGACCGTTACCATCGGTCGGATAAGCAGCCATCCCTACCCCTAAGGAGCTGTGCGGCACGTGAGCACCGTGAGCGAAGAAGCCAGCGAACCCGAAGTCCTGGTCGAACAACGGGATCGGATCCTGATCATCACGATCAACCGGCCGAAGGCCAAGAACGCGGTCAACGCCGCGGTGGCCAACGGCCTGGCCGAGGCCGTCGACCGGCTCGACGGCGACCCGGGTCTTTCGGTGGGCATCCTGACCGGCGCCGGTGGATCGTTCTGCGCGGGCATGGACCTCAAGGCCTTCGCGCGCGGCGAGCTCCCCATAGTCCAGGGGCGCGGCATGGGCTTCACCGAACGCCCGCCCGTCAAACCGCTCATCGCGGCGGTCGAGGGCTACGCCCTGGCCGGCGGAACCGAGTTGGCCCTGGCCACCGATCTGATCGTCGCGTCCAAGGATTCCGCCTTCGGCATCCCCGAGGTCAAGCGCGGGCTGGTCGCCGGTGGCGGCGGTCTGCTGCGGCTGCCGCAGCGCATCCCGTCCGCGATCGCCATGGAGCTCGCGCTCACCGGCGACAACCTGCCGGCCGAACGTGCGCACAAGCTGGGGCTGGTCAACGTCTTGGCCGAGCCGGGCAAGGCGCTCGACGAGGCCATCGCGCTGGCCGAGAAGATCGCCGCCAACGGGCCGTTGGCGGTGGCCGCCACCAAGCGGATCATCGTCGAGTCGCGCGGCTGGAGCCCCGAGGAGATGTTCGCCGAGCAGAACAAGCTGCTGGCGCCGGTGTTCGCGTCCAACGACGCCAAAGAGGGCGCGATCGCCTTCGCTGAGAAGCGCCCACCGCGCTGGACGGGCACGTAAGCGGCCGAGTTACACTATGGCGTAGTTTTGTAAACCGCTGAGGAACCGGAAAGACCGAGGATGAGCATTTCGCTGCTGCTCGAGATGGCCGCGTCGAGCAATCCCGAGCGGACGGCGGTGGTCTCCGGCGACACACGGCTGACGACGCAGCAGCTCAGCGATCTCGCCGACGGCGGCGCCGGGGTGATCGCAGGATCGAATGCCCGGCACGTCGCCTACGTGGGCACCGGCGGTGCGATGCTGCCGGTGCTGATCTTCGCCGCCGCGCGCGCCGGGCTGCCCTTCACCCCGATCAATTACCGGCTGTCCGCCGACGGCATCCAGGCGCTCGTCGGCCGCCTGCCCGAGCCGCTGGTGATCGTCGACAGCCGCTACCGGGACATGGTCGGCGACGCCGCGGCGCGGCTGATGACCACCGACGAATTCCTTTCGGCCGCCCGCGATAACGAGCCGGCCGCGGAGTTTGCCGACCCGGACTCGGTCGCGATCGTGCTGTTCACCTCGGGCACCACGTCGCAACCCAAGGCCGTCGAACTGTCGCACAACAACTTGACCAGCTACGTGACCGGCACCGTGGAATTCGAGTCGGCCGCCGAGAGCGACGCCGCGCTGATCTGCGTGCCGCCCTATCACATCGCCGGGGTGGGGGCCGCGCTGTCGAACCTGTACGCCGGGCGCAAGATGGTCTACCTGCCGAATTTCGATGCGCAGGAATGGGTTCGGCTGATCAACGCCGAGAACGTGACCACCGCGACCGTGGTGCCCACCATGCTGGACCGCATCGTTGCCGCGCTGGAGGCCGGCGGCCACGAGCTGCCGTCGCTGCGCAACCTGGCCTACGGCGGGTCCAAGGTGGGACTGCCACTCGTCCGCCGGGCCCTCGAACTTCTGCCGGACGTGGGTTTCGTCAACGCCTACGGCCTGACCGAGACGAGCTCGACCATCGCGGTGCTCACCCCGGACGACCACCGGGCGGCGCAGGCCGCGGAGACGCCGCAGGTCGCCAGGCGGCTGGCGTCGGTCGGGCAACCGGTGCCCGGCATCGAGATCGAGATCCGCGATGAGGACGGCAACGTGCTCGGGCCGGGTGAAACCGGCGAGCTGTTCGTCCGCGGCGAGCAGGTCTCCGGCCGCTACACCGGGATCGGCTCGGTGCTCGACGAAAACGGCTGGTTCCCAACCAAAGACATCGCCATGCTCGACGAGGACGGTTACCTGTTCATCGGCGGCCGCAGCGACGACACCATCATCCGCGGCGGTGAGAACATCGCGCCCGCCGAGCTCGAGGAGGTCTTGGTGGAGCACCCGCACGTGCGGGATGTCGCCGTGGTCGGTGTCGAGGACCCGCAGTGGGGCCAGGCGATCGTCGCGGTGGTGGTGCCCCGCCCCGGCGCGGAACCGGATCCGGAGCAATTGCGCGAGCATGTCCGGAAAAGCTTGCGCGGGTCGCGAACCCCGGACCGGGTAGTGTTTCGCGACGAGCTGCCCACGACCCCCACCGGCAAGGTACTTCGCCGGGAGATCATCGAGATGCTAGAAGGGCTGAAGGCATGATCAAGAACGGAACCCGCTTGGCCAGCCAGGTGTGTGACACGCAGGTGATCGTCGTCAGGAGCGCCGACAGCCTCGACGACTTGCGTTGTGGCGGTGCGCCTATGGTGCCGATAGGCGCCGAGCGTTCGGGCGAATTGGACCCGGCCTTTGCCGAGGGCACCGTGATGGGCAAGCGCTACGTCGACGAGACCGGTGCCGAGGTGCTGGTGACCAAGCCGGGTGCCGGGAGCCTGAGCGTCGGTGCGACCGCGCTGCAGCTCAAAGAGGTCAAGCCGCTGCCTGCCAGCGACTGAGGAGTTACTCCCCGATATTGTTGCGGAGCACGAATTCCCTTGCCTTGATCAGGAATTCGAGCTGATCGCCGACCTGACGCAACGGGTCGATGCTGCCGGTCGAGCGGGACAGCACGATGGCGCCCTCCAGCGCCGCGATCGACATCACCGCCAGCGAGGCGGCGCATGGCTCGTCGAATCCGTCGTGGGTGAACGCCCGGGTCAGCGACGCGCACCAGCGGCCAAGGATGGCACCGGCCTCGGCGGAAAGCTGGGCGTCGTCGTCGTCCGAGCCGATCGCCGCCGCCACCACCGGGCAGCCGGCGTTGAACCCATCCTCGGTCAGCAGACGCTCCCAGAACTCGACGAACTTGGCCAGCAGCACCCGGGCGCCCTGCTCGGCGGCGTCGTCGATCATCGCGGTGATGGAATCCCCGGAATACCGCAGCGCCTCGATCAGGATCTGGTTGCGGCCGTCGGGGAAGTGGTAGTAGACCGAGCCGCGCGGTGCGCCGCTGCGCGCGAGCACCGCATCGATGGTCACTCCCGCGGCCCCTCGTTCACGCATCACCTCGGCGGCACTGGCCAGCATTTTCCTGCGCGTGCCGCCGCGCTTCGTCGGGGTGAGGTCTTGCGTCGTTTCGCTCGTGGTCGCCACTCTCGTGCCTCCCGTGGCTAACGTCACGCAGCGTGTGAATGCCGCAGTACCGGCCAATGCATGCTGCGGGGGCTGAAGCGGAAATTCCGGCGCTTGAGGTCGGGCATCTCGCGGGTGAATTGATAGCCGCCAATGTTCAGCTCGATGATCCACATGATTCTCTCCCGGCCTAAGTGCAGCCCATGATTATGCTTAGAAGCATATAAGACAGCGGTCCAGTAAGCAAATCTATTCCCTATGTAAACGTCGAACCACGGGAAACGTCGTTGCGAGAGGGCCTGAACGCTGATTGACGGTCGTGTAACAAGCAGGTTTCTATGCTTTATTGCATAATTTCCGGGTCATGCCTCACCGCGGCGGGCACAGCCGTCAAAAGCGAAACGCCGAGCGCGCACCCACCGCGAGGTTCCTGCTGATCCCTGGCGGTGAGTGCGCGCTCGGCGTGCGGAGCGTTAGCTGTCGATCGTGTAGCCCATCGGCATGAGCACGCTCTTCTGCTGGGTGAAGTGCTCGACACCTTCGGGGCCGTTCTCGCGGCCGATGCCGGAGTTTTTGTAACCCCCGAACGGGCAACAGGGGTCGAACGCATACCAGTTGATCGCGTAAGTGCCGGTGCGGATCTTCTCCGAGACCGCGATGCCGCGTTCCACGTCGGTGGTCCACACGCTGCCGGCCAGGCCGTACACCGAGTCGTTGGCGATCTTGATCGCGTCCTCCTCGGTGTCGTAGGGAATGATGCTCAACACGGGCCCGAAGATCTCCTCCTGGGCGATCGTCATCTTGTTGTCGACGTCGGCGAAGACCGTGGGCTGCACGAAGAAGCCGCCGTCCAGGCCCTCGGGGCGGCCGCCGCCGCACACCAGCCGCGCGCCCTCTTCGATGCCCTTGGCGATGTAGCCCTCGACCCGCGCGCGCTGCTTCTCGGAGATCAGCGAACCGATCTGGGCGGCCGGGTCCGACGGCAGGCCCACGGGCAGCGCCTGCACGAAAGCGCTTACCGCGTCGACGATTTCGTCGTAGCGGGAGCGCGGGGCCAGGATCCGGGTCTGGGCGACGCAGGCCTGTCCGGTGTTCATGATCCCGGAGAACACCAGCATCGGGATCGCGGCGGCCAGGTCGACGTCGTCGAGGACGATGGCCGCCGACTTCCCGCCGAGCTCCAAGGTGCACGGCTTGAGCATGTCCGCGGCGCGGCGGCCGATCTCCTTGCCGACCGCCGAGCTGCCGGTGAAGGAGAACAGATCGACTCCCGGGTTGGAGGTCAGCGCCTGGCCGGTCTCGATCCCGCCGGGCACCACCGACAGCACACCCTCGGGCAGCCCCGCCTCGGCGAAGGCCTCAGCCAAAGCGTTTGCGCTCAGCGGGGTTTCGGCGGCCGGCTTGAGCACCACGGTGCAGCCGGCCAGCAGCGCCGGGCCCAACTTGTTGACGGCCAGGAACAGGGGCACGTTCCACGCGACGATCGCGCCCACCACGCCGATGGGCTCGCGGTAGACGATGCTCTGCCCGTAGCCGCCGGTGCGGACCTCTTTCCACTTGACCTGGTCGGCGGCGGGGCCGGCGAAGAAGTTCAGCGCCCCGATCGAGCTCATCCAGTGCATCGTTTCGACGCCCATCGGCGGCTGGCCGGTCTCGGCCGCCAGCAGCTGGGTGAACAGGTCCTTGCGCTCCTCCATCAACTTGAGCGCGTTGGCGATGACGGCCGCGCGCTCCTTCGGCGGGGTCGTGGGCCAGGGTCCGTTGTCGAAGGCCGCGCGGGCCGCGGCCACCGCGGCGTCGACGTCGGCGGCCGCCGCCAGCGGCACCTTGCCGACATACTCGCCGGTGGCCGGGCAACGCACCTCGATCACCTCGTCGGTCGACGGCTCAGTCCACTTGCCGCCGATGAAAAGCTTGTCGTATTCGGTCTTGCTGTCGGCCATCTGCGCCGCTCCTCCTCATTGCTCCGCGCTGCATCGTCGCCGGCGCGCATGGGCGCAACCCTACCCAAGCCGACGCGAAACGAGAACACGTTTCACTATTGGGGTTGCAGGACCAGCACCAGATTGCTGACCAGGAACTCCCGCAGCAGCGGCACTGCGGTCATCCACCACGCCCATCGGGGGTGGTAGCGGGGAAATGCCGCCACCGCGGCCCCGGTGCTTGCGGCCCATCGCAGGCCGTCGGCCGCCGACACCGCGAACAACGACGACCCGTAGTTGTTTTTCGCCGGATGTCCGTGTTTGCGGGCGTAGCGGGCCGCGGCCCGGGCACCCCCGAGGTAATGGGTCAGGCCCATCTCGTGCCCGCCGAACGGGCCCAGCCAGACGGTGTAGGAGAGCACGGCCAGCCCGCCCGGCTTGGTCACCCGCAGCATCTCGGTGCCGAGCTGCCACGGCCGCGGCACGTGTTCGGCGACGTTGGACGACAGGCAGATATCCACCGAGTCGTCGGCGAACGGCAGCGCCATGCCCGAGGCCCGGACGAAGTTCCCGGTGCCGTTCGCGGGCGTGGGTCCCGTGGCGTGCATCTCGCTCGGGTCGGGTTCGACGCCGACGTAGCGGATTCCGGCGTCGGCGAACGCGGCCGAGAAGTAGCCGGGACCGCCGCCGACGTCGAGCAGGGTGCGGCCGGCCGGGCTCTCGCCGGTCGCGGCCAGCCACAGGTCGCCGACCATCGCCGCGGTATCGGCCGCCAGCGCGCCGTAGAACCGGGCCGGCTCCGATTGCTCGAAGCGGAATTCCGACAGCAGCCGCAGCGCGCGCGACAGGGTCGCCCGGCGCGCGAAGACGTCAGTCACGGCCACCGGCCAACCCTACGCAGCGCGGGCGCGCCGTCGGGCAGTTCTAGTCCGTCCCCGGCGGAGGCCAGTGTGGCCCAAGTGAAGGAACGGGTCGCCCCCGCGAGCGCATCGCCGCTGGGCTAGGTCACCGGGCTAGGCTGACCGGTGATGTCTGGTCTGCGCTCCGTGCTCCTGCTGTGCTGGCGCGATACCGGACACCCGCAGGGCGGCGGAAGCGAAGCCTACTTGCAGCGCATCGGCGCGCAGCTGGCCGCGTCCGGCATCGATGTCACGCTGCGCACCGCCCGCTACCCCGGGGCTTCACGGCGCGAAGTGGTCGACGGCGTGCGCATCGACCGCGCCGGCGGCCGGTATTCCGTCTACGTCTGGGCCCTACTCGCGATGGCGGCGGCGCGGCTGGGCCTCGGACCGCTGCGGCGGGTGCGGCCCGACGTGGTCGTCGACACGCAGAACGGCCTGCCGTTCCTCGCCCGGCTGGTGTACGGCCGGCGGGTCGTCGTGCTGGTGCACCACTGCCACCGCGAGCAGTGGCCGGTGGCCGGGCCGGTGCTGGGCCGGCTCGGCTGGTTCGTCGAGTCGACGTTGTCGCCGTGGCTGAACCGGGGCAACCAGTACGTGACGGTGTCGCTGCCGTCGGCGCGCGACCTGGTGACGCTCGGGGTCGACAACGCGCGGATCGCCGTGGTGCGCAACGGCCTCGACGAGGCCCCGGCGCGCACGCTGTCCGGCCCGCGCGCCGCCACGCCGCGGGTGGTGGTCCTGTCGCGGTTGGTGCCGCACAAGCAGATCGAAGACGCTCTCGAGGCCGTCGCGCAGCTGCGGCCGCGCATGCCGGGCCTGCACCTCGACATCGTCGGCGACGGCTGGTGGCGACAGCGGCTCGTCGACCACGTCCATCGGCTCGGCATCTCCGACGCGGTGACGTTTCACGGCCACGTCGATGACGTGACCAAACACCATGTGCTGCAAGGCTCTTGGGTGCAACTGCTGCCGTCGCGCAAGGAGGGCTGGGGCCTGGCGGTCGTCGAGGCGGCCCAGCATCGGGTGCCGACTATCGGCTACCGGTCCTCGGGCGGTCTGTCGGACTCGATCGTCGACGAGGTGACCGGAATCCTGGTGGACACCCACGCCGAACTGGTGGATCGTCTCGAAGAGGTGCTCTCCGACCCCGTGCTCCGCGATCAACTCGGCGCCAAGGCGCACACCCGAAGCGGTGAATTCTCATGGCGGCAAAGCGCCGACGCCATGCGCGCGGTGTTGGATGCCGTGCGGACCGGCCACCCGGTCAGCGGCGTGGTGTAGCACCAATCCGCCGACGCCGCCACGCGCCGACGGCCGCGCCGGCGCCGCCCAGCATCAGCGCCGCCAGCCACGCCAGATGCGCGATCAGCGTCGCCACGCGGGCGGAGGCGGACACCTCCGCGGTGTGGCCGCCGATGCGGTAGAGCGCGAGGTCGTCGTCGCGGTAGACCGGCGTCAGCGCATCGAGGGTCCGCGCGGACGCGCCCATGTCCCCGGCGGTGTCGGACTCCACGACCAGCCAGCCCACCCCGGCCGGGGCCAGGGCGGACGGATCGGGCCCGGCCAGCAGCAACTGCTGCACCGCACGGGCCCGGGCGCCCTCGCCCGGGATGACCGTCCCCGAGATCACCAGGTCGCCCGTGCTCAAGACGTCGGCGCGCACCCAGCGGGGCAACGGATCCAGCACCGGCGCCCGGCCCGACCACGAGTACAGCCGCATGGTGCCGGCCGGCAACACCGCCACCGCGGCGGGCTGGCCGTTGATCGCGGCGGCCACCGCCGCCCACCCGCGCGGGTACTGCACTGGCGACACCTGGCCCCACACGCCCCAGGCCAGGTCGGGCAGCGCGAAGATCAGCGCGAGGCAGCACACCGGCGCCGTCAGGGCCGGCCACACCCACCGGCTCAGCGCCACCACCGCACCGGCGCCCGCCAACGCGTAGCCCGGCACGGCGAGCGCCACCCATTTCTGCCCGTCGCGCAGCACACCGAATCCGGGCGCGGCGTCAACCAGCGCGCCCAGCAGGTGCAGGCCCGGGCCGGTCGCCAGCCCGGCCGGAACCAGGACGGCCGCGGCCGCCAGCACGAGCAGCGGTCGCACCGCGGGGTGGCGCGCCACCGTCGGCAACCCGACCGCCACGACGCCCAGCAGCACCACGGCCGACGCCACCGCGAACACGGTGGTCCGCGAGATCGGCACCGCCTCGCCGTTCCAGATCCCGCCCAGGCTGGCCAGGCTGGCGAGGGTGCCCAGACCCGGCTCGGCGCGCGGCGCGAACGCGGCCACCCCGAGCGTGTTCGCCGCCGTGTGGGAGGGCAACGACGAGCCCAGCGCCGACGCGGTCAGCCAGGGTAGCGCCGCGACCAGCGCGGCGCCCAGCGTCACCGCGGCGCACACCCGGCGGGACCGGCCGCCGCCGGATACGGCCACGCACACCAGCCCGACGGTCGCGGCGAGCAGCAGACCGGTCGGCGTCAGCCCGGCCAGCGCGATCCAGAAGACCAATCCGAAGAACGAGCCGGAGGCCGCCCGCAGCCCCAGCATCGCCGCCGCAACCCAGGGCAGGCAGCCGTAGCCGACCAGCAGGCTCCAATGGCCCTGGAGTAGCCGCTCGGCGACATAGGGGTTCCAGATCGCCAGCGTGGTCGCGACGAGCTGGCCGGCCACACCCGCGTCGGGCAGCGCCGTGGCGACCAGTTGGGCCGCGCCCCATCCCGCGAGCCAGAGCCCAAGAATGAGTAGCGCCTTCACCACCACGCCGCCGTCCAGCACATGTGAGGCCAGCGCCACCGCGAAGTCTTGCGGTGTCGCCCGTGGCGCCGACGTCAAGCCCAGCGCGGTATCGGAGAGAAACGACCGCGGCGTGGACACCGCGTCGCGCAGCAGCAGGTAACCGGGCTTGAGCAGCGGCCCGACCACCAGCAGCGCCAAGACCAACGCGTACCCGGGTCGGGTCCAGCGCACCTGGCCGGCTATTCCCGTTCGGGTGGACCGGCGGGCTCGGGCGGCCCCGACTCGGGCGGCTCATCGGAGCCCAGAGTGGGCGCGCCCGCGCCGGGCTCGTCGCGCGAGCCGGGGCGCTGCGTGGGCAGCTTCTCGGTCTCGGCCTCGGCGCCGGGCACCGGCTCCTCGAGCCCGCTGCGGCCGAAGAAGTCCTGGTCACCCCGGTCCAGGCCGGGATCGGTCAGCGCGCTCTCGGTCCGCAGGCTGAACGAGGCGAGCAGGCCGCCACCGACCAGCGCGATCAAACCGACCGCGGTGAAGGTGATCGGCAGCACCCGCGACCACAGCGACAGCCGGTCGCGCTCGTCGCGGGCGGCGTTGACCTGCGATTCCACGGTGTCCTGGTTGGAGGTGACCTTGTAGTCGGCCAGCGTCAGCTCCGGCTTGAGCGGGTCGCGGGCGAAGTAGTGGTTGGCGTGCTCGGTCTCCTTGACGATGGTGCCCGAGACCGGGTCCACCCAGAAGGTCCGCTGCGCCGCGTAGTAGCGGGTCATGGTGATCTGCTCGTTCGGGTCGCCGCCCTGCACGCCCCACATCGCCGCCGAGGTGGTCTGCTTGGCGTCCTCGTTGCCGGCCATCAGCGACGGGTACGGCACCGGGGCCACCAGCTTGCCGTCGGCGTTGTAGCCGATGTTCTGGGTGAACTTGTAGGTGGTCAGGCCGTTGACGTCTTCTTGGCTGTCGTAGTTGACGTCGAACGGCTTCTGCGCGATCGGATCGAAGTAGGGGTACGTCTTCTTCTCGGTGTGGAACGGGAACCGGTAGGACAACCCGTCGTGCCGCAGGGGCATCGCGGTGGGCGGGTTCTCGTCGTTGACCGCGCGCGGCTTCTGGACCGAGCCGCCGGTGTGGGTGTCGTCGGAGACCGCCATCGCGGTCTTGCGGTTGAGGGTGACGGTGTCGACGATCGCCAGCAGCAGGCCGCTGTCCTTCTGCTTGTCGGTGCGCCGGACCGAGGTTCCGACCTGCAGCGTGACCACGTCGGCGTTGGCGGGCGACTCGACGCTGACCTGCTGCTGGGAGACCAGGGGGACGTTCTGGTTGACGACGACGTGATCGGTCGACAGGGACGCGGAGTCCAGCGCGGTCCCGGTGCCATCGCTGATCAGCGTGGTGTCGATGTTGAGCGGGACCTTCGTGATCCTGCTGGTGGTGTACGTCGACAACAGCAGCGCGGCGATCAGCAGGGCGGCCCCGAGACCGATGATCCCGCATGCGGCGAACCGCAACATGACTGCTCGGTTCACGTTGCTGTGCCCTCCTAGTGCTCTCTTGCGCCGTCAGCCGCGACCCGCCCCGACCTGAGCAAGCACCGAGGCAAACCCGTTCGACCCTAACAGCAGAACGTAAGGCCTCGGCTTACGAACCTGTCGCTATCGCGCACGGGTGCCTCGGGTGTACCCATTCGTTCTCCCCACCCATCAGATGCAGACTGTGGGGATGACCGATGGCCGGCAGGTGGGCGGGACGCGCAGCTTCCTGCCCGCCGTGGAGGGGATGCGCGCCTGCGCCGCCATGGGCGTGGTCGTCACGCACGTCGCTTTCCAGACCGGGCACTCCAGCGGTGTCCCCGGCCGGCTCTTCGGCCGCTTCGATCTCGCCGTCGCGGTGTTCTTCGCGCTGTCGGGTTTCCTGTTGTGGCGCGGCCACGCAGCGGCGGCACGCGGCCTGGGACCGCGTCCCCGCACCGGCCACTATCTGCGGTCTCGGGTGGTGCGCATCATGCCCGCCTACGTGGTGGCGGTCGTCGTGATCCTGTCGCTGCTGCCCGACGCGGATCATGCCAGCCCGACCGTGTGGCTGGCCAACCTGACCCTCACCCAGATCTATGTCCCGCTCACCCTGACCGGCGGGCTGACCCAGATGTGGAGCCTCTCGGTCGAGGTGAGCTTCTACCTGGCGTTGCCGCTGCTGGCGCTGCTGGCGCGGCGGCTGCCGGTCGGCGCGCGGGTGCCGACGATCGCCGCGCTGGCGGCGCTGAGCTGGGCCTGGGGTTGGGTGCCCATTCATTCCGGATCCGGCACCAACCCGCTCAATTGGCCGCCGGCCTTCTTCTCCTGGTTCGCCGCGGGCATGCTGCTGGCCGAATGGGTCCACAGCCCGGTCGGCCTGCCGCACCGCTGCGCTCGCCGGCGGGTGCCGATGGCCGCCGTCGCCGTGCTGGCCTACCTGGTGGCGGCCTCCCCGCTGGCGGGCCCGGAGGGCCTGATTCCCGGCACGGCCACCCAGTTCGCGGTGAAGACGGCCGCGGGCTCGCTGGTGGCGTTCGCGCTCGTCGCCCCACTGGTGCTGGACCGGGTCGACACCGCGCACCGGCTGCTGGGCAGCACCGGCATGGTGACGCTGGGCCGGTGGTCTTACGGCCTGTTCGTGTGGCATCTGGCCGCGCTGGCCATGGTGTTCCCGGTGCTCGGGACGTTCGCGTTCACCGGCCGCATGCCCGCGGTGTTGGCGCTGACGCTGGTCTTCGGCTGGGCGATCGCCGCCGTCAGCTACGGGCTGGTGGAGTCGCCCTGCCGGGAAGCGTTGCGGCACTGGGAGAAACGCGAAAGGCCAGCCGAAACCGCAGACACCGTGGACGCCGAGGCGGACGCGATCGCGCCCTAGCCGGTACGGTCCATCCACTCTTCCAGAGTGTCGGCGGACGGCAGGCAGACTGCGCGCTCGATCTTCTGGAACAGATCGGCACCGTACTCGACGGTGGATCGGACCAGGTTACCCAGCCCCTCGACGTGGATGCCGTCGCTCAGCAGGTAAGCGTTCTCACCGACCACGCTGACATGGCTCGGCCGGGCGGTCTCGCGCACAAACGCCTTGGGCCAATGGGTTTCGCGATTCCAGTCGTTGACCAACTCCATCAGGCGTGCCCGCTCGGTGGCGGGGTAGTGCCCGGCGGGGCTGATCGAGATCTCGAAGACATCGCGCCGCAAACCGTTGATACGCAGGTTCACGTGCAGCTTGCCACGCTCGTAGCTGGGCAGCATCATGAACTCCTCGCCGTCATCGCTGCGGAAGAAGCGCAACTCACGCGATCGCAGATAGCGTTCGATCAGCTCGGTGCTCAGCGGTTCGATCTGCATTGCCAGATGATGAGCCCGCAGGCTTGGAGAATTCTTGGCGCGTGTCAGGCCGCTTGCGAGTCGGCTTGTTGCGACCGCAGGTCTGCTGGACGAACTCGACGTTATAGGGCACCTTGTGGTCCGCCCCGGGTCATGCAGAACGCCTGCACGCCAACCGAATCCAGGACCGAGACGTCGGCCGTGTGCCCCAGCGTGTTCGCGATCTCGGCGAGGCAGACGTAGTAGCTGCCGACCCGACGGTCCTCAAAAAGCAGAATGGGCGGGCGGGGGGTATACGGCTTCGGGAGGTAG
The DNA here is from genome assembly GCF_001672665.1 of Mycobacterium sp. E2238. NCBI lineage: Bacteria > Bacillati > Actinomycetota > Actinomycetes > Mycobacteriales > Mycobacteriaceae > Mycobacterium > Mycobacterium sp. E2238. Next base: position 35,441 of record NZ_LZKF01000161.1, read on the forward strand.
AAGGTTCAGGGGGTACTCGTTTCGCGAGAGGACGAGCATGTCTGCAGGCTTGGAGATATCCACATAGTGGTGGCCTTCGGGGATTCCAGAGTCGACCATTGAGTCCAGCAATACCGTGATTTCCTCCGCCTTGGCGGCATCGAGCCGCCAAACCACGAGACCTTCATGGAACTCAACCTCAGCTGCGCCGGGTTCGATGAAAAACTGGTGAATCGTCGCACCATGGTCCAGTTGAGCCGAACCATGCTGCGCCGCTTGGGTCACCGCGGCCCGCACTTCACTTACCCCGGCGTCGTCCATGGCCAACAACACCGCGTCATCGCCGAAGTGCAACTTCTCGGCCAGTTCGGCATAGATCAGGCTCATAAGCACCGTGCTTTCTCACCGTTAAACAAGATCGTAATGGCCAGATTGTGTTAGTGGCTGCCGGCCGGACCTTCCTCCCATTCTTCGATGTTGGTTTCACCAAGCCAGTGCGGATGGGCGTGGGGAGGCGGGACTACTTGTGGTCCGAAGGAGGGTCCGCCGCCAATCATCGGCCCCTCACCGAGCTTTGGCGCTGGTGGTTTAGGCGCAGGGGGTGCGGGTTGCGGGGCTGGGGCGGCGGGCGGGGTGCCGACCGTGCCCGAGCGCGGCGGAGCTACCCCTTCCTTATGGGTTGGGAGGTCGTTGATTCCGACGTTTCTCCACTGATCAAATTTCTGTGCGTGCGGGTTGTAATCCCAATGCGGGTAGTGACGTGAATCCTGGCCGGGGTCGTATCGCCACTCGCCACCGTCCTTGTCCCACAAGCTCTGGCCACCTTTCGACGCGACACTCGGCTTACTAGCTGGTCCTGTGGTCAGTGGTCCTTCGACAGGTGGGCGAAGGCCTTCAGGTGGCAATCCTGGGCCTGCAGGCGGTCCTTGAGGGTATGGCGGTGGCGGTGGCTCCCATGGCGGCCGGGCTGGGTCATCTTTAAAGGTGTGGTTGTCAACGCTGTAAACGTGGCTGTCTTTCGGTGGACTGCCAAGGGCTGGGTGTCGCGGGAAACTGGCGCCGATGCCAGCTAGGGCGGTGGAAATCTTGCCAGCGACCTGTTGGTCCAGTGCGACGAGCTGGGCAGCGCGCTGACGGATATCGCTGGCGAGTGTTTGCGCTTCGCCTTGGCGAACTGCTCGCTGTGCGGTCGATCCGCCGCTCAGGCGATCGGTAACCGAAAGGTCCTCGCCTACCTCGTATCCCGCACTCTGGGCAACTTGTACGGCATAGCGGAGGCGGGAGCGGGCCACGTGCAAATCCGAGGATGCGTTGCGCGCGACACGGGCCGCCGCCTGTAGCTGGTCGGCTGCCGCGCTGGTGGTTCGCATGTCGGCGTGCGTCGTGACGCGCACCGCATCGGCGGCTTCACCTCGCCAATCGACCGAGACGGCTTCCCGCCAGACCTGGTGGGACAGTGCATAGCTGCGCTCGGCAACGGTCTCCCATTGGACGGCCGCATCCGTGAGATGGTCAGTGGGCCAGGCTAACAGCGCTGACAGCCCAGGAACCCCTGCGATCGCGGCCATCGCTACACGCTGGTCACCGGTTGCATCACAGAGGCCAGACGATTAGCCGCTTGAGCCTCGTTGGCAAGGTAGCGCGTGTCTGCTTCAGCGACGTGCGCAGCGCAAGAACTTACCCGCGTGGCCAATGCCATGGAGAAGACAGTGACTTCGGCGTGGGCGGCATTGACTGCGGCCGTGCTGGGCTGCCACGAAAAGCCGAGATTGGCCGGCGACGCCGTCGCGTTTAGTGCCTCAGCAGAGGCGGCCCAGCGGGTGGCCATCGCCTGCAAACCCGCTGTATGCACCCGTAATATCTCATGCACGAGCGAAAGTTTAGGCAACCGACGTCGGTGTGGGCCAGTCACCGTGACCGCTCATGCATTGCCGCCTCATCTCGCAGCGTGCGCGGGACCTTTCAGCTCGTTAATCCGCCAAGCTGGCTACTGAGCGACTGGTTGTGCCGTGTATCCGTTTCGGCATGGCGCACTAGGGTGAGAGACGCCGAACCCCCGAATATGCAAACTGGTGACCATCTAGCGCGTAGCTCGTAAACACCGAGCGCGAAACAGCCCAATTCTCTGGCCGATGTGGGGCGCACTACAGACGTCAGCTCGCTTCCGCCGCCTGCAGGCGGGCGACGATCTCGGCGCGCACCGCGGACCGCCGGGCCTTGCCGGCGTCGTCACGCAACGGGGCGTCGACGAATTCGACGAAGTCGGGGGTCGGCGGCACCTTGTACGCCGCGAGGTGCTCGCGCAGAAATTCCTGCACCCCGGCGGCGTCCAGCGTGGAACCGTCTGCCGCGTGCACCAGCGCGTAGGGCACCTGTCCCAGATCGACGTCGGGAACGCCGACCACGAGGCAGGACAACACGTCCGGGTGTGCCGACAACGCATTTTCGATCTCGGCTGGGTACACGTTGCGGCCGCCGACGGTGAACATGTCGACGCGACGATCGGAAAGGTACAGGAACCCGTCGGCGTCGAAATGGCCCAGATCGCCGAGGGAATCCCAGCCGTCGCGGCTCTTCGCCGTGGCGCCGACGTAGCGGTAGGTGGGCGCGCTGCCCGCGCCGGGACGCATGTAGATCTCGCCGACCACGCCGGGCGGGCAGGGGTTGCCGTCGTCGTCGAGCACCTTCATCTCGCCGGCAACCACCACGCCCACCGAGCCGCGGTGGGTCAGCCACTGGTCGCCGGAGATGAAGGTGAGCGCCTGTAATTCCGTGCCGCCGTAGAGTTCCCAGACTTTCTCCGGCGCAAGCAGGTCGATCCACGCCTGCTTGACGGCGGGCGGGCACGGCGCCCCCATGTGCCAGAACCGCCGGATGGATGAGAGGTCGTAGGACCCGGGATCGGCGTGGTAGACGGGCAGCGCCCGCTGCATGATCGTCGGCACCGTGGTCAGGAAGGTCACGCGGTGTTCGGTGATCAGCCGCAGGAACCGCTCCGGGTCGAACCGGCTCATCAACACCAGGTGATGGCGCATCAACAGGGCAAGCGTCGCGGTGGTGAAACCGGTGTTGTGGGACAACGGGATCGGGACGAGGGTGGTGTCGCCCTCTTGCGCGCCGAGGGGATAGCCGATGGCGGCCGGTATCCGGCTGTCACCGCCGGATTCGATGAGCTTGGGCCGGCCGGTGCTGCCGCCGGACCCCATCGCCTTCCACACCGGCGACACCGCTTCCGGCAGCGGCGCGTCGGAGCATTCCGGGCCGGGGGTGAAACCGGCTGGGACGCTGGGAATTTGGGGATGCTCGCGGCCCACCAGCAGGGCCGGCGGCCGCAGCTCCAGCAGCCCTTGCAGCTCCGCGTCCGGCAGCCGCGCCGACAGCGGCTGGGGCACCGCGCCCAGCTTCCAGCACGCCACCGCGGCCTGGATCCACTCCACGGAGTTGGGCAGCACCATGGTCACGTAGTCGCCTACGCCGACGCCGCGGTCGGCGTAGGCGCGGGCCAACCGGTTCGTGGAGGCGTCGAGTTCGGTGCGGGTGAGCGTCAGCCCGTCACAGGTGACGGCGGGCTCGTCGGGCGCGAGTTGGGCCAGCGCGGCGATCTGGGTGCCGATCGGCGCGACCGGCTCACTCATATGCGCCCTGGCGCTCGAAGATGCGGCGGGGGTTGTCGACCAGCATGGTGTGCAGCTGCTCGTCGGTGACGCCGCGCTCCTTGAGCGCGGGGATGACTTCGTTGTGGATGTGCAGGTAATGCCAATTCGGCGCCATCTGGGGAACCAGGTCTTCGGGCAGCGCGTCGAAATAGCAGTTGGCGTCGTGCGAGAGCACCATCTTGTCGGCGTGCCCGCGCTCGCACATCTGTGCCACGATCTTCACCCGCTCCTCGAACGGCGAGATCACGTCGAGGCCGAAACGGTCCATCCCGAGATACGAGCCCGCGGCGATGAGCTCCTCGAGGTACCCGATGTCGGTGCTGTCACCGGAATGGCCGATGACCACCCGGGTCAGGTCGACGCCCTCCTCTTCGAAGATGCGCTGCTGTTCGAGCCCGCGCCGCAGCCCGGCGTGGGTGTGCGTGGAGATCGGCACCCCGGTGCGCTTGTGCGCCTGGGCGACGGCCCGCAGCACCCGCTCGACGCCGGGGGTGAGGCCCGGCTCGTCGGTGGCGCACTTGAGGATCCCGGCCTTGACGCCGGTGTCGGCGATGCCCTGCTCGATGTCGCGGACGAACATCTCCGTCATGATCTCCGGGCCGTCCAACATGCCGCCCGGGCCCTCGTAGTGGAACCGGAACGGCACGTCGTTGTAGGTGTAAAGCCCAGTCGCGACAACGATATTCAGGTCGGTGGCCGCGGCGACGCGCGCGATGCGCGGGATGTAGCGGCCGAGCCCGATCACGGTGAGGTCCACGATGGTGTCCACCCCGCGGGACTTCAGCTCGTTGAGCCGGTCGACGGCGTCGGCCACCCGGCGTTCCTCGTCGCCCCAGGCTTCGGGGTAGTTCAGGGCGATCTCCGTGGTCATGATGAACACGTGCTCGTGCATGAGCGTCACGCCGAGGTCGGAGGTATCGATGGCGCCGCGGGCGGTATTGAGTTCTGACACGGGACTGATGCTAGGTCGACTCGGTGGTCGGACAACAGTGCCGATTTATTCCGGTCCGCCCCGACGGCCCCGGCGGTGCAGTACCGTCACCCTCGTCCGAACCGGAACCCCGCGGGAGCCCCGTCATGCTGCTCAATCCCAACCATCTGCAACGTCAATATCCAGACCGTCGCTCGGGGGAGATCATGGCCGCGACGGTGGACTTCTTCGAGTCGCGGGGCAAGGCGCGGCTGAAGTCCGATGATCACGAACGGGTGTGGTACTCAGACTTTTTGGACCACATCGGGCGCGAGCGCATCTTCGCCTCGCTGCTGACGCCGTCCGAGTACGGTGCCTCAGAAGCGGATGCCTGCCGCTGGGACACCTACCGGATCAGCGAGTTCGCCGAGATCGTGGGCTTCTACGGGCTGAGCTACTGGTACCCCTTCCAGGTCACGGCGCTGGGTTTGGGCCCGATCTGGATGAGCGACAACACCGACGCCAAGCGCAAGGCCGCCGCGCAGCTGGAGGCCGGCGAGGTGTTCGCCTTCGGCCTGTCGGAGCAGACCCACGGCGCCGACGTCTACCAGACCGACATGATCCTGACGCCGTCGGAGAACGGCTGGGTCGCTAATGGCGAGAAGTACTACATCGGCAACGCCAACGTGGCGCGGATGGTCTCCACCTTCGGCAAGATCGCCGGATCTGACGAGTATGTGTTCTTCGCCGCCGACTCCCAGCACGACCGGTACGACCTGATCAAGAACGTGGTGAACTCGCAGAACTACGTCGCCAACTACGCGCTGCGCGACTACCCGGTCACCGAGGCCGACATCCTGCACCGCGGTCCCGGGGCCTTTCACGCCGCGCTCAACACCGTCAACGTCTGCAAGTACAACCTGGGCTGGGGCGCGGTCGGCATGTGCACCCACGCCATGTACGAGGCGGTCACCCACGCCTCCAACCGCGTCCTGTACGGGACCGTCGTCACCGACTTCAGCCATGTGCGGCGGCTGCTCACTGACGCCTATCTGCGGCTGGTCGCGATGAGGCTGGTCGCCACCCGAGCCTGCGACTACATGCGCGGCGCCTCGGCGAATGACCGGCGCTACCTGCTGTACAGCCCGCTCACCAAGGCCAAGATCACCAGCGAAGGGGAGCGGGTCGTCATCGCGCTGTGGGACGTGATCGCCGCCAAAGGGGTGGAGAAGGACACCTTCTTCGAGGCCGTGACCCGCGAGATCGGTTTGCTGCCAAGGCTCGAGGGCACGGTGCACATCAACATCGGGCTGCTCGCCAAGTTCATGCCCAACTTCCTGTTCGCCCCCAACGCCGACCTGCCGATCATCGGCCGGCGCGACGACGCGGCCGATGACACGTTCCTGTTCGCGCAAGGACCGACCGGGGGTCTGGGCAAGGTGCGCTTCCACGACTGGCGGGCGCCGTTCGACGGCTTCGGGCACCTGCCCAACGTGGCATTGCTGCGCAAGCAGATCGACGTGCTCGCCGACATGCTGGCCAGCGCGACCCCCGATGCCGCGCAGCGGCGGGACGTCGACTTCGCGTTCGCCGTGGGCCAGTTGTTCGCGACGGTGCCCTACGCGCAGCTCATCCTCGAGGAGGCCGCGCTGTCCGACGTCGACGAGACGTTGATCGACGAGATCTTCGCCGTGCTGGTCCGCGACTTCAACGGCTATGCCGTGGAGCTGAGCGGCAAACCCGCGACGACGGACGACCAAGCCCGATTCGCGACGCGGATGATCCGCCGCCCGGTGCACGACCCCTCCCGCTATGCGCAGATCTGGAAGGAGCACATCCTTCCCCTCAACGGCGCGTACCAGATGCGGCCTTAGACGCGAACGCCACGCTGGCGTGATGCTCGGCCGCAAGCGATGCGCCTACCCTTGACTGTGACGCAGCTCACCGTAATATGACCAGTGGTCATCGACGTTAGGGGGCGCATTGCCAACGGTGACTTGGGGGCGGGTCGACCCCGCCCGACGGGCGGCGATCATCGAAGCCGCGGAACACGAGTTCGGGGCGCACGGGTTCTCCCGCGGCAGCCTCAACGTCATCGCGCGGCGGGCCGGTGTCGCCAAAGGCAGCCTGTTCCAGTACTTCGCGGACAAGCGCGACCTGTACGCCTTCATCGCCGACATCGCCAGCCAGCGGGTGCGCGCGTACATGGAGGACCGCATCCAGGAGCTGGACCCGAGCCGGCCGTTCTTCGACTTCCTCACCGACTGGCTCGACGCGTGGGTGGCCTACTTCGCCGACCACCCGCACGAGCGCGCGCTGCACGCCGCGGCGACCCTCGAGGTCGACACCGAAGCCCGCGTCAGCGTGCAGAACGTCATCCACCGGCACTACCTGGAAGTGATGCGGCCCCTCGTTCGGGACGCGAAGGCGCGCGGCGATCTGCGCGCCGACTCGGATACCGACGCGCTGATGTCGTTGCTGCTCTTGATCTTTCCGCACCTGGCGCTGGCGCCCTACATGCGCGGCCTGGACCCGATCCTCGGGCTCGACGAACCCACCCCGGAGCAGCCGGCCCTGGCCGTGCGCCGGCTCGTCGGTGTGCTGGCCGCCGCCTTCGCGGCGTCAGCGCGCCCGCCCGTCCAGTCAGCCCCACAACGATCCGAGGAGGTCTCATGACACGCACGCATACGAACTCGATGGTTCGAGGGGGACTCAACTGGGACAGCCTGCCGCTGCGGTTGTTCGCCGGCGGCAACGCGAAGTTCTGGGACCCGGCCGACATCGACTTCTCCCGCGACCGCGCCGACTGGGAGCAGCTCTCGGAGGACGAACGTCACTACGCCATCAGGCTGTGCGCGGAATTCATCGCCGGCGAGGAAGCGGTCACCGAGGACATTCAACCGTTCATGTCCGCGATGCGGGTCGAGGGCCGGCTGGGCGACGAGATGTACCTGACGCAGTTCGCGTTCGAGGAAGCCAAGCACGTTCAGGTGTTCCGCATGTGGCTCGACGCCGTCGGCGTCACCGACGACCTGCACCAGTACCTCGACGACATCCCCACCTACCGGACCATCTTCTACGAGGAGCTGCCCGACTGCCTCAACGCCTTGTCGGTCGACCCGTCACCGGCCGCCCAAGTGCGGGCCTCGGTCACCTACAACCACATGGTCGAAGGCATGCTGGCGCTCACGGGCTACTTCGGTTGGCACAAGATCTGCGTGGAGCGCGGCATCCTGCCCGGCATGCAGGAGTTGGTCCGGCGCATCGGCGACGACGAGCGCCGCCACATGGCGTGGGGCACCTTCACCTGCCGTCGCCACGTCGCCGCCGACGATGCCAACTGGGGCGTGTTCGAAACACGCATGAACGAGCTCATGCCGTTGGGGCTGCGCCTCATCGAAGAGGGCTTCTCCCTGTACGACCCGATGCCCTTCGGCCTCTCGGTGGACGAGTTCATGCAGTACGCGTCCGACAAGGGCATGCGGCGCTTCGGCACCATCTCCAGCGCGCGGGGGCGGCCGCTCGAAGAGATCGACCTCGACTACTCTCCGCTGCACCTGGAGGACACCTTCGCCGACGAGGACGAGAAGGCCCTGGCGGCCGCGTCCGCCTGAGGCGGTTACTCGACCTTGCTGCCGCCGGCTGCGTCCCCGGCGTCGACGTCGCCGACCCACACGGTCTTGGCGTTGACGAAGGCGCGGATACCGAGGCCGGCGAGTTCGCGGCCGTAACCAGACCGCTTGACGCCGCCGAACCCCAGCTCGGGGTAGGACACCGTCATGCCGTTGATGAAGACCTGGCCGGCTTCGATGTCGTCGATGAAGCGCTGCTGCTCGGCCTCGTCGTTGGTCCAGGCGTTGGAGCCCAGCCCGAACGTGGTGGCGTTGGCGATCTCGATCGCTTCATCGATGTCCTTCGCCCGGTACATCGACGCCACCGGGCCGAACACCTCTTCGGTGTAAAGCGCCATGTCCTTGGTGATGTCGGTGACCACCGTCGGCGGGTAGAACCACCCCGGGCCGTCGAGCGGCTTGCCGCCGAGCCGGATCGTGGCGCCCTCCGCGGCCGCGTCGTCGACCTGCTTGGTGATGTCGTCGCGGCCGGACTCGGTGGCCAGGGGCCCGACGTCGGTGTCCGGGTCGGTCGGGTCGCCGACCTTGAGCGCCTGCATCCGCTCGGTGAACTTGTCGACGAACGCGTCGTAGATGTCGGTGTGAATGATGAACCGCTTCGCGGCGATGCAGGACTGGCCGTTGTTCTGGACGCGCGCGGTCACCGCGGTCTTGGCGGCCTCGTCCAGGTTCGCCGACGGCATCACGATGAACGGGTCGCTGCCGCCGAGCTCGAGCACGGTGGGTTTGATCTCGTCGCCGGCGATGGCGGCGACCGACTGCCCGGCCGGCTCGCTGCCCGTCAGGGTGGCGGCCGCGACCCGCGGGTCGCGCAGGATGCGCTCGACGGCGCTGGACGAGACCAGCAGTGTCTGGAAGCAGCCCTCCGGGAACCCGCCGCGGGCGATGACGTCGGCGAGGTAGAGCGCGGTCTGCGGGACGTTCGAGGCGTGCTTGAGGATGCCGACGTTGCCGGCCATCAGCGCCGGTGCGGCGAACCGCACCGCCTGCCACAGCGGGAAGTTCCACGGCATCACGGCCAGGACCACGCCGAGCGGTTGGTAGCGGGTGTAGGCCCGCTTGGCGCCGACCGCTTTTGCGTCGGCCGGCTCGTCGGCCAGCAGCTTTTCGGCGTTCTCCGCGTAATAGCGAAAGCCCTTGGCGCACTTGAGCACTTCGGCCTTGGCCGACTTCAAGGTCTTGCCCATTTCCAGGGTCATCATCGCGGCGACGTCGTCGGCCTCTTTTTCCAGCAGATCGGCGGTGGCGTTTGCCCACCCCGCGCGCTGGGCAAAGGTGGTGTTATGGCGGTAGTCCTGGAACCGGGCGTAGGCGGCGGCGATGGCCGCGTCGACTTCTTCGTCGGTTGCCGGGGTGAAGGTTTTGACTGTCTCGCCGGTAGCCGGGTTGATGGTGGCGATGGGCACGCTGACATCCTTCGCTTCGGGGTTGATAAAAGTTCCAACACCCAGCCTGCCACTATCGTTCCCTCGAGGGAGGTGCCGGATGAGTAAAGCCGCCGAGCTGATGGTCAAGTGCCTGGAAAACGAGGGCCTTTCCGTGGTCTTCGGGCTGCCGGGGGAGGAGAACATCCGCTTCGTGCAGGCGCTGGCGTCGTCGAGCATCCGCTACGTGCTCACCCGGCACGAGCAGGGCGCGGCCTTCATGGCCGAGATGTACGGACGGGTGACCGGCCGCGCCGCGGTGGTGTCGAGCACCCTGGGGCCGGGCGCGATCAACATGCAACTCGGCGTGGCCGACGCCACCACCAACAGCACCCCGTTGGTCGCGATCTCCGCGCAGGTGGGCCACGACCGGGAGTTCAAGGAGTCGCACCAGTACGTCGACCTGGTGTCGATGTTCGCGCCCATCACTCGGTGGGCGGCCGGGGTCCCCACGGCGCGGGCCATCCCCGAGATGTTCCGCAAGGCGTTCAAGGTCGCCGAGACCGAACGCCCGGCGGCGGTCTACCTCGCGGTGCCCGAGCACATCGACGCCGACGAGACCGACTACGACCTGACGCCGTTGCCGCGCAACGTCGTCCGCCCCGATGCGCCCGCACCCGGTCAGGTGGAGCGTGCGGTCGACATCCTGCGCCAGGCGAAGCGGCCGGTGGTGCTGGCCGGGCACGGCGCCGCCCGCGGCAACGCGACCGCGGCGCTGGTCCGGTTCTCCGAGCAATTCGGTATCCCGGTGGCCAACACCTTCCACGGCAAGGGCGTGATGCCCGACGACCATCCCAACAGCATCGGGACCCTGGGGTTCATGCGGCACGACTACGTCAACTTCGGCTTCGACAACGCCGACGTGGTCATTGCGGTCGGGTACGAGCTGCAGGAGTTCGACCCCGTCCGGATCAACCCGCAGGCGGACAAGAAGATCATCCACATCCACCGGTTCCCGGCCGAGGTCGACGCGCACTATTCGGTGGACGTCGGGATCATCGGCGACATCAGCGCCTCGTTGGACGCATTGACCGACGGGCTCGACGGCCACGCCTACGAGGCCGATCCCGAGGTGCCCGGCCACGGCCTGCTGGCCGAGGAATTCGCACGGGGGCAAGAGGATTCGCGCTATCCGCTCGCTCCGGCGCGGGTGGTGGCCGATACCCGCGCCGCGCTGGGCCGCAGTGACGTCGTCCTGGTGGACACCGGCGCCACCAAGATGTGGATGGCGCGGCTCTACCCGACGTATGAGTGCAACACCTGCCTGGTATCAAATGGGTTGTCCACCATGGGGTTTGCGTTACCCGGCGCGCTGGGTGTCAAGTTGGCGCGTCCCGAGTCCAAGGTGCTGGCGGTCGTCGGGGACGGCGCGTTCCTGATGAACTCGCAGGAAATCGAGACCGCCGTCCGCGAGCGTATACCACTGGTCGTGCTGATCTGGGACGACGGCGGTTACGGCCTGATCGAGTGGAAAATGGATCTCGAGCTCGGCGCCCACTACTACGTGAAGTTCGGCAACCCCGATGTGGTGACCTACGCGGAAAGCTTTGGCGCCAAGGGGTATCGGATCAACAGTGCGGAGGAACTGTTGCCGACGCTGCGGGCCGCACTCGACGACGACGGGGTGTCGGTGATCTCCTGCCCGGTCGACTACTCGGAGAACCTGCGGCTGACCGACCGGCTCGGCGAGCTGGACGAGACGCTGTAATTCACGGGCACATCCAGGCGAGCGGCGGGCAGACGCCGGTGTTGGGCGGCAGCCGTAATCCCGGCGGCTGTCCCTGGACCATCAGGGCGGGCAGGCCCGAGTCGGGCGCGAAGTAATAGGTGTGGCAGACGTTTCTGTCCCAGTCCGGCATCCGCCGCAGTTCGCCCAGGTTCGGGCACCACATCTGGCTGCAGATGTGTGAGGTGTAGCAGCCCGGCGGTCCCTCGGGCGGGGCGCACTCCGGCGGCTGGTTGCCGCCGTTGTTCGTGGAGCAGACGGCGTGGGCGGTGCCGGCGCCCAGCATCAGGTCGGCGGTCCACAGGAAGCCGGAGAGGGCCAGCACCGTTGCCAACCCTACGAGGGCTGTTCTCATGCTCGACTCCTTTACCGTGGCGTAAGTCCTTTACAAGAAGGACATTTCGCGTCAGGGCACCTGCCTGAGTTGAAGGTGATTGGTCTGTTGATATCCCGGTGGGTGGCCGCAGGCCGGCACGTTATACGTCAGGGTGCTGGTGCCTTCCAGGGTGTTCGGATCCCACGTGTCGTGGTACGGCTCATTGGGACCGGAGCTACCGTCGGCACACCGGATGGCCCAGGTGCCTTCCATCGTCCATTGCCCGTTGATCAGCCGCGCCAGGGCAACGGCCTGTCCACCGGGTGTGGTTGCCACCGAAGCGCATCCGTCGCCGCAGGGTGTGAAGTAGTAGTCGCCGGACATCGCCGAGCCCCGAGGGGTTGTCGAGGTCCAGGTGTAGTGGCCGCTCATCGTCGTGTCGGCCCACGCGGCACCCGCGGTGCCGACAGCCAAACCGGCGAACATGGCGGCTGCGGCGATCATCCGTGTGGTGGCCATGGTCTCATCCTCCTGCTGAGCTAATACCTACGTAGCTCACAGTGACCGCTATACACCGTCGACGTTCAGTTCGATGGGCATTTGGCAAACTTTCGCACCCTCGCCCCACGATGGCGGCACGGCCTCGGTCAGCCGTGCTGTGACGTCGCCGTCTTCAGCGCCAGCGGCCGGACGTAGCCACCGATCAGTGTCCGATGCCACCAGGCCCGCTCGCGGCGCAGTTCGGCGGGGGTGGTGAAGCGATACTCGTAGAGCTGCGCACGCACATAGCGCGGTGGTGAATCCGGAAATGGATTGTGCCGCAGCAGGCGCAGCGTGGGCCGATCGTTGCGCAGCAGCCGCTGCAGAAACGGGGTCAGCCATGGCTGCGCGTAGCCGGGCGAGATGGCGGCGAACCACATCAGCCAGTCCAGGCGCAGATGGTAGGGCGCCCACTGGCGCGGGAGCCGGCGCACGCCGCCGGGCTTGCCCTTGAATTCGTATTCTTTCCACACCGTCTGGTCGCTGAGGCGGGTGTCCTCGGTGCCTTCGATCACCACCTCGCGGCGGACGCGCCCGATGCTGCCGAACGCGCCGTAGGTGTTGACGAGGTGAAAAGAGTTGAACGACATGTTCATTCGCTGCCGCGAGGACAGCATGTTGCGCACCGGCCAGTAACTCATGAACAACACCGCCGCCGCGAACGCGATCACCAATGCGGCGAACCACACCGGCGTCGCCGGGAACGCCGGACGATCATGCAAACCAACCGAACCGACCCATGAGTCGTCGATCGCGCTGAACGCCAACAAGATCGTCACCCAATTGAGCCAGGCGAAGTTACCGGACGCCACCAGCCACAGCTGGGTGACGACGATGATCGCGGCGGCGATGCCGGCCACCGGTTGTGGCGCGAACAATCCGAACGGCACCACCAGCTGCGAGAAATGGTTGCCCGCCACCTCGATTCGGTGCAGCGGCCTGGGCAGATGGTGGAAGAACCAGCTCAACGGCCCGGGCATCGGCTGCGTTTCGTGGTGATAGTACAAACACGTCAGGTCGCGCCAGCACGGATCGCCCCGCATCTTGATCAACCCGGCGCCGAATTCCACTCGGAACAGCAGCAACCGGGCCATCCATAAGGTCAGCACCGGCGGCGCCACCTGGTCGTTGCCGAGGAAGATCAGCAGAAAACCGCTCTCCAGCAACAGCGATTCCCACCCGAACGCATACCAGGTCTGACCGACGTTGACGATCGACAGGTAGAGCACCCACAGCGCCAGCCACATCAGCATGGCCGCCCAGACGGGCACCGCATCTGCCGCACCGGCGACGATCGCCGCTGACAGCGCGGCGCCGAACCAGGAAACCGCCGAGAACAGGCGATCGGAATAATGCAGATGAAACAGGCTGGGCGCCCGCCAAAACGACTGCCCGGCCAAGAACCGCGGAATCGGCTGTAGGCCGTGCTCCCCGATGAGCGCCCGGAACTGCGCCGCGGCCGCGACGAACGCGAGCAGGTAGACGACCGCGGTGCCCCGCTCGAGCACCAGTCTGCCGAGCCAATATTCGGGAGCGGAAAACCAGCCCATGGCCGTAACTCCTTGGACGGTGGCGGTCACACATACCCGCATATCCAGTCAAGCAGCCGGTAAACCGTCAGCCAATACCCCCGACCGCTATTCGTCGCGGGCGCGGCCCGCCGCATCGCCCATCGTCACCGCGGAAACGGCGACCACCGCGAGCGAAATCAGCGCCAGCAGCTGAACATTCGCGGAATGGCCCGCGTAGCCGTCCACCGACCGCCAGGGATGCCGCGACAACATCGCGCCGGCCAGGATGAGCCCGCCCGCGCTCAGGACCATCGTGGCCCCGTCCACGCGCCGGCGGCGCAGCGCGTACCGCAGGCCCAGGGCGCCGCCGACCACCACGACCCCGACCACGCCGGCGATCACCGCCCCGCAGGCCAGCACCGCGACCGCCGCCCACGGCCCCGGCCGCCACGGCTGGGCGGGCGCGTCGTCGGCCGGCCTGCCTCTGGTGCGCCACAGCGCGAGCATGGCCAGTAGCGGCAGCAAGGCCAGCCCCAACCCCAGCCCCACCCGGTACGGCGCGTTGGACGGGAAGGTCAGCGTGATCGTGCCGGGATCGCCCGGCGGCACCACCCAGCCCTGCTGCCACCCGTTGACGGCGACCGGGGTCAGCCGCGCCCCGGCGCTGGTGCGCGCCACCCATCCGGGGTTGATGCTTTCCGGGACCACCAGCACCCGCGACGTGGCCGACGGCGGAGCCTGCACCTCGCGACGGTCCGGGCCCCACACCCGCCACGCCGGAACCCCGACTGGGCCGGGCGCGGCGGCGGCCGCGGCCGGCGGGGACAGCGCAACGCCGTCGACGACGAACTGGGCGCCCGGGCTGATCAGCAACTCCTGCTGCCCCGCCGGCAACGCGATCGGGTCGCGGTCGCACGCCCGGGCCGCAACGGGCTCGTCGTCGAGCAGAGCGCCGACGGTGGTGCTGATCGACGTGTGCACGAACCGTCCCGCGACCGCGATGACCGGGCCGTGATCGCAGTCGACGGCGATCTCGCGCGTGCGATCGCGGGCAGCGTCGGCGGGCGCGATCGGGGTGCCGTCGGCACCGAGCACCGACAGCTCGGCCACCCCCGGCGGCTTGAGCTGGTCGAAACCCAGCGCGTTGCGGTCGATGACGTCTTCCCAGTCCAACAGGCTGACGGTGACGCTGTCGGTCACCCGGGGATGCAGTGGGAGTGTCTGCGGTTCACCGGGCTTCAACGCGTGCACCTGCGGGCCGTCGCCCAGGTTGACCGCCACCATCGTCGGATGGGCGGGCAACGCCGACCGGCTCGGCGCCAGCCGGAGCGCGGTGACCTCGGTGGGCCGCGGCAGGGTGAGCGTCAAGGTGGGCGGGGTCTTGTGCTGCACCACCCGCTGCGGTGCCGTCCATGCCGTCGCCGGGTCGCCGTCGGTCGCCGCATACGCCGAGCCGAGGACGTCCACCAGGTCGGAGTCGCCCCGTGCCCTGGTGGTGTTCGGCTCGGCGAGCAGGTCGGCCAGCTTGGGCCCCTGCCGCGGCCGCACCCACACCAACGGGGTCACCGACATCGGTGCCGGAACGGTCAGCGTCCGGCTGAGATTGACCGGCTCTTCGGGTGTCAGCGCCATGGACGGCGCGCAGCGCACGCCCTCCGGCGTCGACGCGCATCCCGGCCTGCCCAGCAGCTCGGAACCCAGGTCCC
>NZ_LZKF01000162.1:0-3007 GCF_001672665.1 Mycobacterium sp. E2238
ATCTTGCGAGCCTCGTCCTCAACCGTCTGGGCGTGCACCTCGAAGCGGCCCGCCATCGCCCGCATTTCGTGCGGGTCAGTCATGAAACGTGTTGCCATGTTGCTTTCTCCTTTTCCTTCAAGCCTTCAGTGTCGAAGTCTTAACAGTTCTAATTGATGCGGTGGTGGCCGCGTTATGGATAGATTACGGCCTGCCGGTTAACTGATCGCCTCAAACGGGTGACATGGACCCCCTTATTTCCCGTACCGGTATCCCCGGCATCAGACGACAACCTGCTTGGGCATGACGATCGGCTTGAAGCCGTACCGCGGTCCGGAACCGTAGGCGCCGGCGCCCTTGGCGGCCGCGGCCATCCCCGGCATGCCGGGCATTGCCGTAACCGGTTCGGCCTCGGCCGCCGCCGTCCACCCCGAGCCCTCGAGGGGAGCGGTGGAGGATGCCAACGACGCCGGGGCGGCCGCATTCCAGCCGGCCGGCACGGACAGCCCGCCGACCGCGGAGGCCTCGCCCAGCGCGGCCGACGCCCCCGCACCCGACACCGAGCCCACCATGGTGCCCTGCACCATTCCACCGGCGAGCGGCGTGACGGAGTCGGTGAGGGCGAACGGGATCGACGGGACGGAACCCAAGGTGTGCCCCAGGGAGACCGCCGTCGGGATGGTGTTGCAGACCCACCATGCTGCGGTGTTGACGGCGCCGTTGATGCTGTTGAACACCGACGGGGTGCCGAGGAATCCGTCGATCGACTGCAGTAGGCCCGCGCTGCTCGGAATCGGCGGGGGTGTGTAGCCCGGGATACTCAGAGCGTTTGCCAGCCCCTGTCCCGTGCCGTTCGTGGCGTCGAAGGCAACGGCGCTGTTGTCGATCGCGGCGGCCGCCGCCGGATTGGTGGTCGACGTCAGCGGCGTCACGGGGGTCAGCACCCCGGCGGCGAGCGAGGCCGCCTGGTACGCCGCCATTGCGGCGGCGTCTTGGGCCCACATCTCGGCGTACTCCGCGTCCAACGCGGCGATCTCGGCGGCGACGCCAGGGAGAATGGCCAATGGCAACAACGAAGCTTGCAGCGTTCTATTCGCCACGACGACCGGTGGCGGCACCACCGCCGCGTACACCGCATCGAACGCTGCGGCCGACGCCATGGCCTGGGCGCTGGCCTGCTCCAGTGTCGCGGCCGTTTCGGTCAGGTAGGTGATGATGGGCTGGGCCGCTGCCGCTGCCGCTGCCGAGCCACCTCCCGTCCACTGCTCGCTGGTCAGCAGCGAGATGATCGACTCCCACTGGGTCGCCGTCGTGCTGATCTCGGCACCGAGGTTGGCGTACGCCGTGGCGGCTGCCATGAGCGGCGCCGAGCCCGCGCCGGAGTAGATGAGCGAGGAGGTGATCTCCGGGGGAATTGCTGCAAAGTCAAGAACCATTGTGTTTCCTGCTCCTTTTGTCTTTTGGAATTCGAAGTCTGTGGGGATTGACCGAAGGGCTAAACGGTTGCCGGTTTCGGCATGACGATCGGCTTGACGCCGTAGCGCGGCGCACCGAAGCCGGCGCTGTTGCGCGCAGCCGCGCCCATTCCCGGCATGCCCGGGATGATCGTTCCCGTACCGGCCTGCGGTGCGGCAGCGGTCCAGCCCACGGTCTGCAGCGGTGCGGCGCTGGTACCGACCAGGGGGGTGGCCGGACCGGCCCAGGTCGGCGGCACGGACAGCTTGCCGACCATGGTTGCCTGGCCTAGGCCTGCGGCAGGCAGCGCGCCTACACCGCCCATGCCCATGCCGCCGGCCATCGGCGCCGTGCTGTCGGCGAGGCCAGCGGCGTCGGCGGCCGAACCCGCTGCGTCGGCGGCGGAGGTGTCCAGCAAACCGCCACCGGCCAGACCCAGCAGGTCGGAACCGGCCGAGGCCCAGTTGCCGAAGCCGATGTTGCCGATATTGGCTCCGTTACCCGACAGGCTGAAGGGTCCACCGAGGCCGCCGCTGTAGTTGCCGGTGCCGCCGAGGAGCCACTGGAGGACGTCGAGCGGGTTGGAGCCCGTTGTGCCCGCAGACGCGCTGGGGTTTATCGAATCGAGAGCTTGAATACCGGATTGGGCCGCGTTGACGGCCTCGGTGTTTGTGTAGCTACCGGAGCTGATGCCCAGCGTTTGCGCATACTGTTCCAGCAGCGTCTGGGCCTCGCTGGCGATCGCCTGGTACTGGGTGCCGTACGCCGTGAAGATGGCCGCTTGCTGAGCTGACACCGGGTCGGCGCCCGCGGGGATGATCGCTGTCGTCGCCGGCGCGGCGCCCGCGTTCTGCGCCGCCAGGTTGGTGTTGATGCCCGATAGCAACGCCTCCGCAGCTAGCATCTCTTCTGTCTGTGTCGTCAAAAATGCCATCGATTGCTCCCTACTGTTCGGAACGGCCGACCCCCATGCGGTGGATCGACCCTGAGTGTTCGCGTAACGGCCCCTGTGCGTTGGCGTAACACTAACGACCCCCGACTCCACGTTCCCGGCCGAAAGGGGCAGGGTTACAGCCGTTTACGGCTTTTTAACGATGAGGTCGACAGTTTTAACACTTCCCCGTTGGCCGACATAGCGGTGTCATCTGTTACCTAAAGGAAAACCGTGGTTAAGCGGCGGGGGCGCGGATCTTAGCCGAGGCGATCTCGCGGCGCATCTTGCGAATTTCGCCTATTTCGAGACCGACGCGATGTCCCGGCTTCGGCCCCGGCGCGCTACATTCGCCGCCGAGCCCCCATAGCCCAATTGGCAGAGGCAGCGGACTTAAAATCCGCACAGTGTCGGTTCGAGTCCGACTGGGGGCACCGGCGTGCGCGCACGTCAGAACACACGGTGCGAGAATCGCCAGCCGCCACCCACGGCCTGTTTCCCCGCCGCTGAGCCCACGATCGAATCGCGGCCATCCTGCTCGTGGACGTAGAGCCTTTGTGCCCTGTCGGCCGGGCGCGGTCGGGGCGAAGGATCACCGTTCACAGGGTTTAGGAGGCCAACGGTGATCAAGCAAGCCATCGT
>NZ_LZKF01000163.1:0-21789 GCF_001672665.1 Mycobacterium sp. E2238
GTCGACAACGCGGTCCTCACCGGGACCGGGTTCTCCGGAGCGCTACGCGCGCTCGAACAATCGTGGGGCCGCGACCCGGAAACGATGATTCCCGACGTCCGCTACACGTCCAATCCGAACGACGCCCCGGGCGGCCCGCTGGTCGAAAGGGCGGATAGGCAATGCTGACCCGCTTCATCAAGAGCCAGCTGATTCTGCTCAGCATCCTGACCACGATCACAGCGATTGCGCTGGGCTGGTACTACCTGCAGATTCCCACTGCGGCCGGGATCGGCCAGTACACGCTGAAGGCGGACCTACCCGCGTCGGGTGGCCTATACAGGACCGCCAACGTGACGTATCGCGGGGAAACAATCGGCAAGGTCACCGCAGTCGAGCCAACAAGGACCGGCGCGCGGGTCACCATGGCGATTGCCAACCGCTACCAGATCCCCGTCGACGCGTCGGCGAACGTGCATTCGGTGTCGGCGGTCGGTGAGCAGTATCTCGACCTCGTGTCGGTAGGCAATCCGCGCCAATACTTCTCGCCCGGTCAGACCATTACCAAGGGCAGCGTGCCCACACCCATCGGGCCGGCGCTGGACGCCGCCAACCGCCAGCTGGACGTACTGCCCAAGGACAAGCTCGCCGCGCTGCTCGACGAATCAGCCCAAGCGGTAGGCGGATTGGGCCCCGCGCTGCAGCGACTGGTCGACTCGAGCCAGGCGATCGCCGGCGACTTCAAGACCAACATCTCCGACATCAACGACATCATCCAAAACTCCGGGCCCATTATCGACAGCCAGGTCAACTCCGGTGACTCGATCGAACGTTGGGCACACAACCTGAACAGCTTGGCCACGCAGGGCGGGAAAAACGATCAGCGCGTGCAACGTATCCTCGCCCGTGCGGCACCGACCCTTGATCAGGTCAACTCGGTGTTCAGTGATGTCCGCGAGACACTGCCGCAGACACTGGCAAACCTCGAAATCACGCTGGACATGCTCAAGCGCTACCACAAGGGCGTCGAGCAACTGCTGGTGGCCTATCCGCAGGGCGCCGCGGAAAGTCAGACGATCACAACGCCGTTCCCGGGCTACGCCGCACTCGACACCGCGATGACGACGAACCAACCCCCGCCGTGCCTGACCGGGTTTCTCCCGGCCTCCCAGTGGCGGTCTCCCGCGGATACCAGCCCGGCCCCGCTGCCGTCCGGAACTTTTTATTGCAAGATCCCGCAGGACACCCCCGCCAACGTGGTGCGCGGGGCGCGCAACCTTCCATGCGTCGATGTCCCCGGCAAACGCGCGGCGACGCCGCGGGAATGCCGCGACCCCAAACCCTATGTCCCGCTGGGCACCAACCCGTGGTACGGCGAACCCAACCAGCTCGTGACCTGCCCGGCGCCCGCGGCGCGCTGCGACCAGCCGGTGAAACCGGGGCTGGTGATACCCGCTCCGTCGGTCAACAACGGCCTCAACCCGGCGCCCTCCGACAGGGTGGCCGGGACGCCACCGCCGATCAGCGATCCACTGCAACGGCCGGGATCGGGAACCGTGAAATGCAACGGGCAGCAGCCGAATCCATGCGTCTACACCCCCGGCGGCCCTCCCCCGGCCGTCTACCTACCCCAAAGCGGCGAACTGGTGGGGCCCGACGGTGTCAGGTACACGGTCAGAAATTCGAGCGGAACGGGAGACGACGGGTGGAAGGACATGCTGGCGCCACCGGGTTGAACCCCGCCGGCTCCAGCGTCACGCGAATCGCACGACGTCGCGCCCCGCTACCCGCACCCGCGCCGAGATTGCCGCCAGGGTCGCGGTCGAGCGAAAACCACAGCCACGACGGCAATCTCGCCGAAGAATAACCCTCTCAGCCGGCGGGATAGCCGACCGACTTGACCTCGGTGTACTGGTCGAACCCGGCGACCCCGTTCTGGCGGCCCACCCCGCTGTATTTGTAACCGCCGAACGGGGTGTCGGCGCCGTACGGTGCGCCGCCGTTGACGCCCATGAAGCCGGCGCGAATCCGCCGGGCCACCGCCAGCGAACGCTCGAGCGAGCCCGACATCACATTGCCCGCCAACCCGTACTTGCTGTCGTTGGCGATCCGGATCGCGTCCTCCTCGTCGTCGAACGGAATGACCGCCAGCACCGGGCCGAAGATCTCCTCCTGGGCGATCGTCATCGAGTTGTCGACGTCGGTGAAAAGCGTTGGCCTGACATAGAAACCCTTGTCGAACCCGGTGGGCGCGTCCGGTCCGCCGACCAGCGCGGTGGCGCCCTCCTCGACGCCCTTGCGGATGTAGCCCATCACGCGGTTGCGCTGCACCTCCGAAATCACCGGCCCACACAGCGTTCCGGGGTCCTGCGGGTCGCCACACGTGACGTTCTCGTAGATGCTTTTCAGGATCTCTACACCCTCGTCGTAGCGGGACCGCGGCAGCAGCATCCGGGTGGGGTTCGCGCAGCCCTGCCCCGCGTGCATGCACGGCGCGATGCCGATCGCACACGCCATCCCGAAATCGGCGTCCTCAAGGACGATGGTTGCCGACTTGCCGCCGAGCTCCAGGAACAGCCGCTTCATCGTCGCGGCGCCCTTTTCCATGATCCGCTGGCCGACCGTGGTGGACCCGGTGAACGAGATGAGGTCGACCTTCGGCGACAGCGTAAGCTCCTCGCCGACAAAATGATCCGACGCGGTGACGACGTTCACGACGCCCGCGGGGATGTCGGTCTTCTCGGCGATCAGCCGGCCCAGGCGGGTCGCGTTGAACGGCGTGTTGGGCGCCGGCTTGAGCACCACGGTGTTGCCGGTGCCCAGCGCCTGGCCGAGCTTGTTGAGCGTGACCTCGAAGGGGAAATTCCACGGCACGATCGCGCCGACGACGCCCACCGGTTCGCGCCATACCTTGACGGTGGTGTTCGTGCCGGTGAGGCTGATCACCCGATCACCGAGATCGGTTTCCCAGGCGTACTCGTCGATCAACCTCGCCGGATACTTCAGCCCGTCTTGCAGCGGGGCGTCCAGCTGGGGGCCGAACGTGATCGCCCGGGGCGAGCCCACCTCCAGGATCAGCTCCTCGCGCAGCTCTTCCTTCTCCGATTCGATCGCCTCGTGCAGCTGCAACAGGCAGCGCTTCCGCAGCTCGCGATTGGTCGACCAGTCGCTCTCGTCGAAGGCGCGCCGGGCGGCGTCGATGGCCCGGTGCATGTCCTCCTTGGATGCGTCGGCGACCTCCCCGAGTGGCTCCTCGGTCGCCGGGTTGATGTTCGTGAAGGTGCCGGCTTGCCCGTCGACGAGCTTGCCGTCGATCATCATCTTCGGCTCAAAACGAACCTTTACAGCCTCAGTCATATCTGTCACTCTCTTTGAAATCGCGGAGGGGCTACGGAGAGCCTTACCGGAAACTAGCCGATTGGCAAGGCGCAACCTTTACGGGGCTGGTCATCGGGGGTCGAACAGCACCGGTACCGACGTCGGCGAGCGGAAAACCTGCCCGCGGATATGCGGGTCGTCCGCACCGGGGTCCAGCCGCAGGTTCGGTAGCCGGTCGAGCAAAAGGTTGATGGCGGTGCGCATTTCCAGCCGGGCCAGATGCATGCCAAGGCAGACGTGCACGCCGTGCCCCCACCCCAGGTGCGCCCTGGCTTGCCGGAAGATGTCGAAGGTGTCCGGATTGGGGTAGCGGTCTTCCTGCCGGTTGGCGGAACCCAGCATCGGCATCACCGTCGAGCCTGCCGGTATCGGCACCCCGCCGAGTTCGGTGTCGCGGGTGGCCACCCGGGTGATGGTCAGCAGGGGCGGTTCCCACCGCACACCCTCCTCGATGGCCTGTGGCAGTAGCGACCGGTCCGCGCGGATGGCATCCAGCTGCGCGGGAGCCGACAGCAGCGCGAGCAGCAGGCTGCCGAGGGACCGGTACGTCGTCTCCACCCCGGCGGGGAGCAGCAGGCGGAGGAACGAGTAGATTTCCTCGTCTGCGAGCTTCTCCCCGTCGATCTCCGCCTCGGCCAGCGCGCTGATCAGGTCGTCCCGGGGTTCGAGGCGGCGGGATGCCAGGATCGGCGCGAAGTAATCGCACAGCGCGGCCGACGCGGCAAGGCCACGTTCGGGATTCAGGATCCAGCTCAACAACGAGATGGACCATCGCTGGAACTGGGGGTAGTCCTCCTCCGGCAGGCCCAGCAGGCCCGCGATGATCCGACTCGGGTAGTCGAAGGTGAATTCCTTGACCAGATCGGCCTTGCCGTTCGAGGCGAACTTGTCGATCAGGCTGTTGCCCACCCGCCCGACCAACTCGTCTTGCCATCGTGCCAATGCCTTCTGCGAGAACGCCTTTGACACCAACGATCGCAACCGCCCGTGCACCGGCTCGTCCATGCCCAGCATCACCCGCTCGCCCAACACCGGACCGAACGCCGCGATGACCGCCGCCGACGAGAACGTCTCGTTATCACGCAGCATCTGCTGGGCATCTTCGTGGCGGTAAACGATGAAGACCGGCTTGGACTCCTCATGCGGCATCCCGGAGACATCCAACCGTTGAATGGGCTCCTCGCGGCGAAGTCGCGCCAGTTCGGTGTACGGGTCGCGCACATCGCCGGAGACCGCATCGTCGAAGGCGCCGAAGTCCTCCAGATCGTCGAATAGCTGTTCCATACTTTCGTTCAGCCCCCTTGCCTTTCCCTGCGCTTCGCCGCCACCGCGGCCACGCGTTGCAACACCGGCTGCGGCAGGACACGTGCCGCGAACACCATCGCCCGTTGGCCCACCGTCAGCGGCCACGCTCCGTCCCGCATCGAACCCTGTCTGGGTATGCCGAGCACGACACGCGACATGTGGTGCATACCCGAGGCCGGCAGGATCCTGCTGGCGGCCAGCAGCATTGAGGCATCGGGGCCGATACCGCGGCGGCGGAACGGCTCCCGGTCATCGAGCGCCTTGAGCAGGCCATCGGTGAATCGCTCGGGCGGCCGGGCCAATTTCATCGCGGCCCTGCCCCGGCTGTCCATGGTGGTGTGCAGCCGCGCGTACGGGCCGCCGAAGTCGCGATTGTCGATCGTCCCCGCGTCGGTGATGATCTCGGTGTCGTAGGTCCCGGCGACCAATACGGTGACGCCCAATCCGAAGGGCGCGATCTCGCACGCCATGGCCTCTCCCCACCGCTCCAACGCGCCCTTGGCCGCCGAGTACGGCGCGGTGGCCGGCTGGCCACGCACCCCGGCCGCACTGGATACCAGAACGATGCGGCCCTCGCCCGCCGCCCGCATCGACGGCAGCAGAGCCTGGGTGAGCGCGACGGGGCCCAGGACGCTGGTGGCAAACATGTTCTGCCACAGCGCCATATCGGTCTCCTCCACCATTCCGGCGGCGGAGATCCCGGCATTGTGCACCAGCGCATAGGGAGCCCCGACGGCCTCTTCGATGGCCTTGGCCGCCGACGAGACCGACGCGGGGTCTAACAGGTCGAGCTGCACGCAGATCAGACGGTCATCGTTTTCCACCGCCCCAGTCACCTCCCGGAGCAGCGGCAGGGCGCGATCGGGCGTCCGCATGGCCGCGACCACGCGCCAGCCTTCGCGGTGCAGGCGCACGGCCGAGGCGAACCCCAGTCCGCGCGACGCACCGGTGATGACGACGGTGCGCGGCTCAGCCATGCGTGCTCGGGTTTGCGCAGGAACCTTCGCCCGGCGGCGGCGGATCCACATGTGGTCGCCCATTGGGTTCCCCGCTTTCCCAGGTCGACCAGATGCCGACCGAGTAGGGGCCTTGCGCGCCAGCCTTCTCGTAATAGCCTTGCGGGTCATAGACTTTCGCCTCGGGGTAAGGCCACGGGCACGCGACGGAAGTCGCCGCATGGCTGACCTTGATGACCCAGAACCACGCCCCGTAGGTGAAGTAGGAGACGTTGATGATGGCGAACATCACCAGGAACGTGCCGAGCACCGGGCGCGCCGGGAAGATCCTGGCCTTCGCGGCCAGCTTCTCGGCCACTGATTTGCCGGTGTCGTCGCGGTAGCACAGTATCGCCGCGGGGACCATCACGAAGGTCACCGAGAACGACTCCCAGATCAGCGGGAACTGGAACGTCGTGCCGGTGAACACCGAGCCCCACGGAATCACCTGGGAGTAGATGTACATGCCCGTGTGGACGAGCTGGATCTCCAGCCAGGCATCGAAGGCGAAGCCGATCGCACAGGTCAGCACGCCGAGGCTGACCAGCGGGTGCCGCGACACGAACGCCGTCGGCCCGTACTTGGCCTGCAGCTTGCGCAGGATCCAGATCGCCGGAAAGTAGGGTCCGAAATAGAAGGTGACGTAACCGAATACGACGAACGGCTCGACGGTCGGCGACAGGGAGACCAGCGGCCAGGACTCCGGCCAGTGGATGAGGTCGGGGTTGTACACCGCGAACGGGGCCCAGTTCATGATCGGGTCCTGCCACACGATCAGCGTGGTGCACAGGAACATCAGCATCACCGGGCTGCCCGGGTTGCGGCGCCAGCCCCTGATGAACACCACCAGCAGGACGACCAGCATGATCACGGTGGAAACGTGCAGGAAGGTGATGTAGTCCAGGCCGAAGATGAACCTGACCGGACGTGGCCGGCCTCGCACGTTCGGGTTGGCCACGCGCGGGTCGAGGGCGACGCGGCAGTTCGCGATGAAGAACAGCGCGAACGCGGCCAGCGCGGCGCCGGCGATCCAACCGCCCCAGGCGCGTTTCTCGGTACCTCGCGGCGATACCGGTTCTTCTTGTGCGGCAGGCGGTGTCGATTGTTCGGTGCTCATGTCAGCCTTACTCTCCGAAGCGATCGACGAGATGCGAGTTGGTGTGGTCGGCGTCGAGCGTCCGTGCGACCAGATAGCCGGCGCCCATCCAGGCACGGCGGGTCCATTTCCCGAAGGAGACGCGGGTGCCGGGTGCGCCCGACGCGGCGGGCATCATCTTCACCCGCTCCAATGCCTCTTTGACGCCGCGCGGGCTGAGTGGGTGAGCGTCGGAAAACGCGCGGACGAGTGTGGCGGCAACGTCATGGTTGACCACCGATACGCAATATTCGGGCCGGCTGCCGTCGTATTTCATCGCGTACCGGTCGAGGAATTCCTGGCCGAGCCGGTTCGCCTCGTCATACTGGTCGACCCCGACCCACCCCATGAACGCGTCCCACATGATGGGGTTCACCCAGGCGTTCTGGAAAGCGGTGGTGGTGAATCGCGGTGGATCCCAGTCGACGGCTTCCAGCGCGGGGTTGATAAACACGATGCCGAAGCCGAAGCCCAGATGCACGACCGCCTCGGACTTGGCCTCGTGCAGCGCGCGGACGGCGTCGTTGATGTCTTGCGCGGTCTGGGCGATCGCCGCTTCCGCGACGATTCGGATCCCCTTGCGGCGGCATGCGGTTCGCAGGTTCTTCAGGTAGCTTTCGCCGATCAGGTTCTGCTCCACGAGTACTCCGATCTCGGAGAGTCCGCGTTTGGCGACGAGGTCGGCGATGAAGATCGGCTCGTCGGTCATCGAGCCCTGCGGGAAGGCGAAGGTCCATTCGCCCAGCCAGTCGTCGGTGCCGGTGACGCTGATCGCCGGCACCTTGAACCGCTCCTCGATCGCCTCGCGGGTCGGCACGCAGTTGTCGGTGATGTGCGGCCCGAACACCACCAGACAGCCCTCGTCGACCAGCTCGCCGAAAGCGTCGATCACCGACTTGACCGAACCTTTGGGTAAACCCTCCACCTCGCGGTAGATCATCTGCACCGGACGATCGATCAGGCCCTGTTCGACGGCTTCTTCGAATACGAGGTCGAAGCACCGCGTGAAACTCGCCATCAGTTCTTCCGGGAACCCCGGTGGCAGCGTGAAATCCATCAGGTAGCCGACCTTGATCGGCTCAGCGCTGCTTTCGTAGGACATCTGACCTCCCGGTGACTAGCTCACTGCCGCAATTCATTCGATGCCCCGCCCAGATAGATTTCGATCATCTCGCCCAGCGCCCTGCCCACCGCCACGTCGTCGGTGAGAGGCCCCGCGATCGCGGCGCGAGCCGCCTCGCGCATCGTCAGCCCCTCCACGATGAGCCGGCCCGCCGCGATCAGTACCCGGGTTGACGCGACTTCGCGCAGTCCTCCGGTTTCCAGTCGGCGGATAGCTTGTCCGAACCGCACCAGTTCGGCGGCGGTGGCAGGGTCCACCCCGGCCTCGTGCGTGACGATGCCTTCTTCGACATCGGCTGCGGGGAAATCGAATTCGATGGCGACCATCCGCTGCCGGGTGGAATCTTTGAGGTCCTTCAGCACGCTCTGGTAGCCGGGGTTGTAGGACACCACCAGGCCGAATCCGGGTGCCGCGTCCAGCGTGACTCCAAGTCGTTCGATCGGCAGCTGTCGCCGGTGATCCGCGAGCGGATGCAGCACCACGGTGGTGTCCTGCCGCGCTTCCACCACCTCGTCGAGATAGCAGATCGCGCCCTCGCGCACCGCCCGGGTCAGCGGTCCGTCCACCCACACCGTCTCGTCGCCCCGCAGCAGATACCGGCCGACGAGATCCGCGGTGGTGAGGTCGTCATGGCAGGCGACGGTGATCAGCGGCCGCCCGAGGTCATGGGCCATCGCCTCAACGAATCGGGTTTTGCCGCATCCCGTCGGGCCCTTCAGGACGACGGCCAGCCCCTGGCGGTACGCGGCCTTGAAAATGGCTTCCTCGCCGCCGATCGCTTGGTAATACGGCCGCGTTCCGCCGGCTTCGGGGACCGCGCCGTTCCGGTGCGCAAGCCCGGACTCGTTGGCCATAGCTTCCCCTTCTGCTACCGACGGTGCATGCAGCCTATATCGGAACAGATATTTGTTTCAAGCGCTCTGACGAGCATGTTTAAGTTCGGCGATGCGATCGGGCGGCATGTCACGACACCCTGCGGCGGACCTCGGCCGAGCGCAGTGCGGACCGGAACAGCGGCCCGATCACGCCGGCGAGTTGGTCCGGGCGCGCGATGGTGGCGTGCGCGGCGCTGCCGAAGACCCGGCGCAGCGACGCCACGTCGGTTCCCGCGCCGACGGTCAGGCAGACGCAGCCGGTGCCACGATGGCGGGCCTCGCTCAGGGCGCGGCGCGCGTCGGCGGCGCCGTAGGTCCGCTCGTACCCGTGGTCGTAGGCGAGCCCGTCGGAAACCACCATCAGCAGCCGCCGCGACGTGCCACCGCGCGCCTCCAGCACCGCCGACCCGTGCCGAATGGCCGCACCGAGGCGTGAGTACGCGCCGGGTTCAAGGCTGTTGAGCCGCTTCATGACTCGCGTGTCGAGGTGGTCGTCGAACCGCTTCACCGGCACCACGGTCACCGCGCGCCGCCCCTGCGAGTAATAGGCGTAGAGCGCAACCCGGTCGCCCAGGTCGTGAAGTGCGACGGTGAGGTTGGCGACCGCCGCCCGCTGTTGCTGATGCACCGTCCGCCCCACCGTGCCCGGCTCGGCCGCCGACCCCGACACGTCGAGCAGGAGCAGCACCGACAGGTCTCGCCTGCGGCGGAGGCTGTCCAGGTACACCGCCTCGTCAGGCACCGATCCCGCCAGTACCTCAACCCGGGCCTCGACCGCCGCGTCGATGTCGATGTCGTCGCCCTGCGACTGCCGGTGGCGGCGGTGCAGGCCCATCCCGAGTCGGGAGAGTGGGCGGCGCACGCTGATGGCGGGTTCGATCGCGTGCGTCACGGACGGTTTGATCCCCGCCTCGACCTCGCGCACCGTGCACCACGCTGAGCGGTACTTCTTGCGGCCGGCGTCCCATTCCGGATACGTGAAGCCGTCCGTGGGCTTCGGCTGATCTTCGCCGTCCCCGTGCGACGTGGGGGCCAGCGAGGTCACCGCGTGCAATTTGCGCCTGGCGGAGTCGGTCCGATGCGTCGGGGTGTCCGCGCCGGGTGGTCCGCCGCCGTTAGCGGTGTTGCGCGCCGAAGACAGCATCTTCTTCAGCCACTTGCCGATGAAACCGCCCCCACCCACCGGGCTGGTGAACATGTCGGGGCCGTCGGAGTCGTCGGTCTCGTCCACGGCGAGTTCTTTCAGATCGTCGGTGCCGCCGCTCCTCGGGATATGCCCGGGTTGTTCCTTTTCTCGCCGTTCGGGCGCCCGGGCCGACGCGGCCAGCACCTTCCCGGCGCGAATGATGCCGAATTCCGGTGCGGGGTTACCGATCGGCTCCCGCCCGTCGGCGAGCCGCAGCGAAGTGGCGGGCGAATCGCTCCGCCCCGCGGCGTCGGGGTCGGCGAGGGAAGCCAGAACGCCCGGCAACAGGTCGGCGTTGGCCGCGAGCGCGCGGTGCCCCTCCACCGCCAGGTAGCGCTTGGCCACCCGAGGGCGGCGCAGTAGGGGGCGCATCATGTCCGGATCCAGGCTGCCGGCCGCGATCATCGACGCCTGCACGGCAACGGCTTCGAGCTGCCGGCGGGCGCTCGCACCCGCGTCGACGTGAATGGTCTGGCCGTCGGTCCACGACGGTTCGCCCGGACGCAGTTCGGCCACCGCTACGGCCCGGCCCGCGAGCGCGGATGCGAGCATGCCGAGACCCGGCAGTCGGTCACCGCGAACGTCGGTGGACATACTCAATCTCCGAACCGCCTGGACTCCGTTGACCAAATATCTGTTCCACCGTAGAGTCCGGTGCCACCGCAGTCAATCGCCGGGCGCCGCCGCCGTTGTTGACCGGCTATCCGCTCGACCGTAAAGTCCGGCTAGGTCGCAAATTCACCAGAAAACAAGGAAAAGTGGACTTTTCATACCCGGCGGAAGTGGAGCAGTTCCGCGCCGAGCTGCGCGACTGGCTATCGAAGAACCTGACCGACGAGCTGGTGGCGGCCCGTCGGCCCGCCGGACGAGACGACGTCGCCTTCGAGATGCTGCGCGCCTGGAGCGCCACGATGGCCGATGCCGGCTGGGCCGCGGTCTCGTGGCCTCGCGAGTACGGCGGCCGCGGCGCGACGGTTCTCGAGCAACTCGTCTACACCGAGGAAACCACGCGGGCGCGAGCCCCCATGCCGCTCAACGTCATTGGCCTAAACAACATCGCGCCGGCCATCATGCAATACGGCACCGAGTCACAGAAGCTCACGCTGCTCCCCCGCATGATGCGGGCCGACGACATCTGGTGCCAAGGGATGTCGGAACCCGAAGCGGGGTCCGACCTCGCCGCGCTGCGCACCCGCGCGGCGCGCGACGGTGACGACTTCGTCGTCAACGGCCAGAAAATCTGGACGTCGCTGGGGCATCGGGCGGACTGGTGCCAGCTCTACGTGCGTACTGACCCCGAAGCGCCCAAGCACAAGGGCATCTCCTGCCTGATCGTCGACATGAGACTGCCGGGCATCGAAGTCCGTCCGCTGGTAACGCTCAACGGCGACGCCGATTTCGCCGAGGTGTTCTTTCACGACGTGCGCGTGCCTGCGGACGCGTTGCTCGGTCCGCTGAACGGGGGATGGCAGGTGGCAACCACCACGCTCAGCCACGAGCGGGCCGGGGCCGCCCGGCTGTACGCCGAGATGCAGGTGCGGCTCGAAGAATTGACCGACGACATCGCCGCGCACAGCGACGCGCTCGAAGACCCCGTGACGCTGCGGCGCCTCGGCGAAATCGCGCTGCGCATCAAGTATCTGGAAGTCCTTTGCCAGCGCTCGATCTCGGCCACGCTGCATGGCGGTGACGCCTTCGGATCGGCGAGCCTCGCCAAGACCGTGTGGGGCGAGATCGGACAGGACATGGCCGCGCTGGCCTTTGACGTGCTGGGCACGAGCGGCGCTGGCGCGCCGTGGGCGAACTACCGCCTGACGT
Organism: Mycobacterium sp. E2238; assembly: GCF_001672665.1. NCBI lineage: Bacteria > Bacillati > Actinomycetota > Actinomycetes > Mycobacteriales > Mycobacteriaceae > Mycobacterium > Mycobacterium sp. E2238. The sequence goes on from NZ_LZKF01000163.1 coordinate 11,795, forward strand.
CGCGCTCGCTGACCATCGCAGGCGGTACCAGCCAGATCACCAAGAACATCACCGCCCAGCGGGTACTCGGGTTGCCTCGCAAATGAACCTCGAACTCTCCGACGAGCAGGTCGCGCTGCGCGACACCACCCGACGCTATCTCGCCGAAAAAGCTTCCATCGCCGACCATGTGCGCCCGCTGCTCGACGACCCGACCGGCGTCACCGAGCCCGTGTGGCGCGGCCTGACCGGCCTCGGGACCACCGGTCTGCTGGTGCCGGAGGCCCACGGCGGCGCCGGCATGACGATGGTCGAGGCCGGAATCGTTGCCGAAGAGCTCGGTGCCGCCCTGCACCCGGGGCCATGGTTGTCGACCGCGGTCGCCGCCACCCGGGCGCTGACGCGGCTCGGGCCAACCGACGCCGCGGCCGAGCTGCTGAGCGGGATCTCCGACGGCACCACGGTCGCCACCGTCGGCTTCCTCGATGCCGAAAGTGCGCCGGTGGCCGCGAGCCGGCGGGGCGATGATGTCGTCTTACGGGGCGACATGACCGCCGTCCCCGACGTCGCCGCCGCGGACGTGCTGCTGGCGCTCGCCGGGGACGACGGCGGTCGAGGGCTTTTCGCGATCCGCACCGACTCGCCGGGCGTTTCGGTTGCGCCGGAGCGCGGTATCGACCAGACCCGCAAGCGCTTCCGGGTCACGCTCGACTCAGCGCGCGCGCGGCGGCTGGCCGCGGCCGCCCCGGGGGACGTCGCCGCGGTGATCGACGATGTGCTGATCGCGACGGCGGCCGACGCACTCGGCGCTGCACGAGCCGTCATGACCGCGGCCATCGAATACGCCAAGACCAGAACGCAATTCGGGCAGCCGATCGGCTCGTTCCAGGCAGTCCAGCATCTGTGCGTCGATATGTTCGAGACCGTGGAGTTGGCCCGCAGTGGCATGATCCACGCGCTGTGGGCCGCCGACAACGCCGACGCCGACGAACGGCACCAATCCGCCATCCGGACGAAGGCGTTCGCCGGGCGGCTTGCCACGGTGGGCGACACGGCGATCCAGGTGTTCGGCGGGATCGGCTACACCTGGGAGCACGACGCGCATCTCTACCTCAAGCGCCTGCTCAGCTGGAGCGCGTTCCTGGCCGGGCCCGATCGATACCTCACCGAACTCGGTGCGCGCCTTGCCAACAGGGGGAACCGGTGATGGACATCGAGTACCTGCTCACCGCTACCCGCTCGGCACGCAAGACGCTCGACCTGGACGCGCCGGTCGACCTCGCGGACATCCGGGAGTGCCTGCGCATCGGCTTGCAGGCGGCCAACGGCTCCAATCAGCAATCGTGGCGCTGGCTGGTGGTCACCGACCCGGCGTTACGCGCCGAGATCGCCGAGCTGTACCGCGCGGCCTACCTGCTGCGGGTCGGCGGCCAGCTGATCGCCGACCTGATGCCGGCCGGAACGCCGGAGAACCGGATCATGTCGTCGACGGAGTGGCTGGTCGAGAACATGTCGAGGGTTCCGCTGCTGGTGATTCCTTGCTATCAGCCCTACCTGCCCCGCATCGAGGGCGACGAATCGTTTCACCAGGCCACGCTGTACGGCTCGATCTACCCGGCGGTCTGGAACTTTCAGCTGGCGCTACACACCCGCGGATACGGAACCTGCATCACCACCCTGCACCTGCATCGCGAGGCGGAGGTGCGGCGGCTGCTGGGGATTCCCAAAAGCTATGTCCAGGGATGCCTGCTTCCGGTGGGCCGGCTGCGCGCCGGGCACACGTTCCGGCCCGCCCGGCGACGACCCGTCGACGAGGTGGTCGCGTGTGACGGTTGGGACGGACCCGCGCTTTAGAATTGTCCCCGGCACCGCCGTTATGCAGCGCATTCGTCACTCCGGGTCTGATAGCCTTTAACAAAGATTTGGTTCGGTGAGAGGGACGAGTGCGAATGGATGCCAGTCCGCAATCGTCCGGACGTGCGCCCGGCTGATCATGCCGAGAGCGGAGTCATTGCGAGCCGGCGTCACAGCCGATTTGGGGACTCGCCGGACAGAGATCCTCACCACCGCCGCCTCGTTGATCGCGCAGTCGGGCTTGCGGACCTCGTTGCAGGAGATCGCCGACGCGGCGGGAATTCTTCCCGGAAGCCTCTACCACCATTTCGAGTCCAAAGAAGCGATCCTCATCGAGTTGATCCGCCGTTATCAGGACGATCTGGATCGGATCGGGCATGCCGCGCAAGCGAAGTTGGACAAACCCGACCCTCGACCGGTTCCCGAGCAGATCGTCGAACTGGGCGCGGCCATCGCCGAGTGCGCCGTGCGGCACCGGGCGGCGCTGCAGATGTCGTTCTACGAGGGGCCGAGCACGGATCCGGAGCTGATGAAGCTGACGCAGCAGCGGCCCGTGGCGATTCAGGAGGCGATGCTGCAAACCCTGCGCGCGGGCAGGTGGAGCGGCTACATCAAACCCGACATCGATCTGCCCACCTTGGCCGACCGGATCTGCCAAACCATGCTGCAGGTTGGCCTCGACGTCATGCGCCATAAGTCTCCCGCCGACCAGGTGGCCGCGCTGCTGTGCCGAATCATGTTGCAGGGATTGGCAACCCGGCCGCCCACCGACTCGGAGCTCGACCGGTCCAACGCCTTCGCCGCCGCCAGGGAGGTCATCGAGACCTGGTCGGATGACAGCGACGCCGATCCCAGCGACAAAGCGGCGCACGTTCGTGCGGTGGCGCGAACGGAATTCGGCCGCAAAGGCTACGAGGCCACCACCATCAGGGACATCGCGTCCGCGGCCGGCCTCGGGACCGGAACCGTCTACCGGGTGATCGGATCGAAGGACGAGCTACTCGCGTCGATCATGGAATCGTTCGGCCGGAAAGTCGAGGCGGGCTGGGTCAACGTCCTGCGTTCGGATGCCACGCCGATCGCGAAGCTGGATGCACTGAGCTGGGTCAACGTCAATGCGCTCGATCGGTTTTCCGACGAGTTCCGCATCCAGCTCGCCTGGATGCGTCAATCGCCGCCGGACACACCCAACCCGGGCTGGTTGTACGCGACGCGACTCCGGCAGATGAAAACGCTACTTTCCGAGGGCATCCGATCCAGCGAGATCAGTGTGGACGGCGCGTCGACGGCGATGCTGGCGCGCTGCGTCATCGGCTTGCAGTGGATACCGGAGAACATCCTTGCCGAGGTCGGCAAACGCGCGGCATTGGTGCACGTGCGGGACACGGTATTGCGTGGTGTCGCGGTTCGCGCAGGGTAGGTGTTGAACCAAAAAACTGTTACCCATACAGTTGGGCGATTAGAATCGCGTTGGCAGTGGATGAGAAGGGGATTTCCATGACTGTTGTCGATCGGTTGCGTTACGACGGCAAGCGGGCTCTCGTCGTTGGCGGCGCCACCGGCATGGGCGCCGCGGCGGCCAAGTCGGCCGCAGAGCTGGGCGCCGAGGTGATCGTGATGGATTACGCGCCGGTCAACTACGACGTCGCCAAGTCCATCCAGGTGGACCTGCGCGATCCTGCGTCGATCGACGCCGCGGTCGAGCAGCTGGACGGCCCGATCCACGCCCTGTTCTCGGCCGCCGGCATCGCCGAAGGCACAACCGACCTAATGGCGATCAACTTCATCGGTCACCGGCATCTCATCGACCGCCTGGTCGCAAAGAACCAGCTCCCCTCGGGCTCGGCGATCTGCTTCATCTCGTCCGTCGCCGGCATGGGCTGGGAGAACGACCTGGAGCTGCTGACGGAGTTCCTCGCCACGCCGGACTTCGCCTCGGCGCAAGAATGGGTCAAGGCGCACGAAGCCGAAGGCATCATCCACTACGGCTTCTCGAAGAAGGTCGTCAACGCCTACGTCGCGACCCAGGGCTACCCGCTGCTGAAGAAGGGCATCCGGATCAACGCGATCTGCCCAGGACCCACCGACACCCCGCTGGCCCAGGCCAACGCCGACCTCTGGCTTACCTTCGCGCAGGACTATCGCGAAGAGACCGGTTCGAAGGTGCACACCCCGGAGCAGATGGGTGATGTGATGGCGTTCCTGAACAGCGCCGCCGCCTTCGGCATCAACGGGATCACGTTGCTGGTGGACTACGGGCACACGATGGCCTCGCTCACCAACGCCTATCCGCCCGGCAAGCCGATCATCGACATCATCATGGGGCGGGTAAAGCTCTAGCTCTCGTCGACGCCGATGAGCAGGCGTACCGGGCTGCGGCCCAGCATGCGGCGCCACGGGATGCGGGCGGGGTCCTGCCCCAAGTGCAGGGCGGGCCGTGCGGCGAGCGCGGCGCGTACGCACTCCTCCACCACGACTTTCGCGAGCGAGGTACCCAGGCAGTAATGCGCTCCGGCACCGAAGTTCATGAGCCGGGGCGTGCCCGCACGGGTGAACCGCTCGGGATCGAAGCAGTTCGGCGACCGCCACGCCGAGGCGTCCCGGCATGCCGAGGCGATGCAGAGCAGCACCATCTCCCCCGCCGGGATGGTTGTGTCGTGCAGGTCGATCGGCGCGACGGCGGTGCGCGGTATGAGCGGGATGCTGGGCTCGAGGCGCATGGTCTCAGCGGCAGCACTCGCAAGCCGCGTGTCATCGTGCGCCACCTCAGTGAGGCGGTCGCGGTACTGGAACGTCATCAGCAGGCTGCACGGTATCTGACTCCCCATCGTGTCATGGCCGGCGACAAGAAGATTCGCGATCATCGCCACGGTCTCGTCGCGGGTGAGCATCTCCCCGCCGGCCTCGGCGGTCAACAAGCCGGTGATGAGATCGGGACCGGGGTCTTCGGTTCGGCGCTGCGCCAGCGCCTCGACATAGTGCTGCAATTCGACGATCGCGCTCGTCGCCCCCGCGATCTGGTCGGGCGTCATCACGTAAAACACCGGGCTCAGAGCGTCCGCCCATCGGGAGAACACACCGACATCGCTGTCCGGGACTCCGAGGAGGCGACAGATCAACCGGGTTGACAGTCCGGCGCAGGAAGCCACCAGGTCTCCCCCGTTCAGCATCGCCGAAGCGATGGCAGCGGCGGCCATGTCCGCTGCGGTCGACCTCAGCTCCTCGACCGAGCGCGGGGTGAAGGCGCGGGAGACCAGCGACCGCAGGCGGCGATGATAATCACCCTCGGTGGTGAACATCAGCTTGCTGTACCAGTCGCGCAGGGGCCCGTCGCTGATGCCCATGGTGTCGAACAGGGCCAGCCCGATTCCGTTCAGCCGCTCGTCGCGGGCCAGTGTTTCAACGTCGCGATGCCGCAACACCACGGTTGCGCCGGTTGTCTCGTCTGTCGCCAACGGTCCGCGTCGCGCGGCCTCGGCGAGTACGTCGTGCATCCGTCTGGTAAAGCTACCGGTCAGGTCCACCAAGGGTTTCGATCCCATTTTCATTTCTCCGAGTCGGCTCACAGAGCGTGCCGGTGGCGCAGGATCTGTCCGGCGCGCTCGCCGATCACGACGCAAGGGGCCATGGTGTTTCCGGTGGTGACACGCGGCATGATGGACGCATCCGCGATCCGAAGGCCCTCCACGCCATACACTTTCAAGGCAGCATCCACCACCGACATGCTGTCCCGACCCATCTTCGCCGTGCTTGTCTGATGGTGATAAGTCGTGGCTTCGTTGCGGATAAAGCGCGCGAGGTCAGCCTTGGTGAGGCTCCCCGGCATGACTTCGCGTTTGCTGAATCGACGAAGAGGCCCCGAATTGCCAAGTTCGCGACACAGTTCGAGACACGACACCGCGGCAGTGAGGTCGTCGGGGTGCGAGAGGAGATTGGCGTGGATCCGCACCGGGTCGTCCGGGTTCGGCCCGGTCAGCCGAATCTGTCCGCGACTTTTCGGGCGCACCACTGCGCCATACATGCTCCAGCCTGACTCCGGTAAGCCGAATCTTTCGGCGTTCTTCTCGCTGGAGAACGGAAACTCGAGTTGATAAGCCTGCAGGTCCGGCGTGCGCAAACTGGAGTCGCTTCGGGCGAAGACCGTCATCTCCCCACCGCTGTTGCGCCAGGGTAGCGGTTCCCGGTACTCCCAGACGCAGGAGAATCCCGGGTGGTCCTGGAGATTTCGGCCGACGCCCGGCAGATGCTGTACGACCGGAATACCGTGCGGTCGCAACTCATTCTGGTCACCGATCCCGGATTGCATGAGGACCTTGGGTGTGTGAATCGCTCCGAGCGACAGAACCACCTCGGATTTCGCCTCGATGCGGTGCGACTTGCCGCCGTGAATGAACTCCACGCCGGTGGCGCGCCCGCCGTCGAGCGCCACTCGAGTAACCAACGCGCCCGTCAGAACCGTCAAATTCGGCCGGTCCGTCAGCGGGTACAGGTACGTGCGAAACACCGACTGGCGCAGCCCGTTACGGATACGCAGGTCAACAATCGACGCGCCGCCTTCTCGTTCCATCAGAGCACCGTTCGGGCTGGTGAAGGTCGGGATGCCCAGCGAGCTTGCGGCCGCGAGCCCCGCACGCGCGATCGGGCTGGGCTCGGCTGCGGGTTCGACATATACCGGCCCACCCGTGCCACGGTGTTCTGGATCGGGAACACCGTGCCAATCCTCGATCGCCCGGTAGATGGACAGCACCGAATCATAGTTCCATTGCGGGTCTTTGGCTTCAGCGGCGAAGTAATTCCAATCGTTTCTGTGCCCCCGCGCCCACACCATGACATTGATACTGGAGCCACCACCCAAGACCTTCCCCATCGAGTACGGGATGGCGCGCCCGTTCAAGTGGCAATTCGGCTCGGCGGTGAACTTCCAGTCGCGGTCGCTCCCCAGATTCGCAAGCCACATCTCCGGTTGCCTGATTTCGGGCCCGTCGTCGCAGCCACCGGCCTCAAGGACGAGGACGCTGGCGTCAGGGTTTTCCGCCAGCCGGCGGGCGACCACGGATCCGGAGGACCCGGATCCGCACACGATGAAGTCGTATTGCGGCTTCAGCCGGGCAGCAAGTCGCCTCTGATTGCGATGCGCGCGATCCGCGAATACCGCTGCGAGAAATCCTCGTTCATCGGATGCCGATGTCATTTCGTTCCTCATCTCCTCAACCTGGCGGGGCGGTAATCGACGTTCGTCGAAACCGGTTGGTTCCAGCCATGTTTCATGGCTACACCGGCGGCGTGATCACTGGCGATGTCCGGCGCGGACAGGCGCGGTGGCCGGCTACCGCTCCGCGTTTTCCGGATATGCCGGGCGGGCCGCCGAACGCGACCGGACCCGCCCCGCGAGGCCGCGTCAGTCGGCGCTAGCGCGAAGGGTTTGGACCGGCGTCTCGCCAAACGTGGCTTGGTAGGCCGCGGCGAACCGACCGAGGTGGCCCAGCCCCCAACGCTGGGCGATGGCCGCGACGGTGGTTTGCGACGAATGCGCCGCACGCAGATCGGCGTGCGCGCGGCGCAGCCTGACCGCACGAACGTAACCCATCGGCGACATCCCGAGGCTTCGCTGGAAGCCTTCCTGCAGTGCCCGCACGCTGACGTTGCATTGTCGCGCCAGCTCCGCAGTCGACAACGGCGACTGCGGCGCTCTTTCGATGATGTCCATCGCTTCGCGCACAGCTGCCGGTCTGGCCGGCCGCACCGCGGACGCCAGCTCCTCGCGATGGGGATGGTTCGCTACCAAGAGCAATCCGTAGACCAGGCTCTCCGCCAGTCGGTCTAGAACGGCCCAGTGCCGCAAAGGGTTGTCGACGCGGCCCAGTTCTCGGTTGATCCAGAAAAGCTGACTCACCCAACTCCTGGTGGGGCCGTCCGTGAGCGGCAACGTCGGGTCGAATGCGACGGCGGCCTCCGGCCGGCGGCCCAGGAGGGTCTCAAGCGCAGTGTCGACAACCAGTCGATCAATATTGACCCCCAGATGACGACTGCCGCCGGGCCATCGGGTCACCGCCATGTCGGCATTGGGGCGGTATATCGACGCGGTCGTCGGAGAAGACACCAGCTCCTGCCCGAGTTGTTGCGACTCGAGCCAGCCCTGAATCGGAATGTGTACGTAGTAGCTGTCGCGGCCCTCCGCGAAACCGAGCGACACGTCGGTGTCGTAAGTGAGGTCGGCCAGCGTGATCGATCCGGCCTGCACGAGTCGTTGAGTGAAGCCGAAATCCTTCGACGGACCGAGCAGGCGAAGTTTGTGGGGATGGAACGCCGATTCACACAGATGGATCGCGTGCTCGGGTGACCGGGTGCGAAAGGTGGTCAATCCGTCGCCATCGGAGGCTACCCGCCCCATCGTTCCCTCTCGGTCAACAAAACGCTCCTCTGCATGTACGGCCGAGCACGGCCAGCGGTTCATCGCGTCGTTGTCCGCCGGCGAACTCGTGATCGAGGGACTGCGAGCCACCGACCGCAGCCTGCGCGCGGGCGATCCTCGCGGGCGCTACCGTCGGGTGCATGACACGGATCATCGTCATCGGCGGCCACGGCAAGGTCGCGCTGCAGCTGACCCGCATCCTCACCGAACGCGGCGACGAGGTGAGCTCGGTGTTCCGCAACCCCGACCACTCCGACGACGTCGCGGCCACCGGGGCCAAGCCGGTGGTGGCCGACATCGAACAGCTCGACACCGATGCCCTAGTCCGCCTGCTGGCCGGCCACGACGCGGTCGTCTTCTCGGCGGGAGCCGGCGGCGGCAACCCGGACCGCACCTACGCCGTCGACCGCGACGCCGCCATCCGGGTGATCGATGCCGCCGAACGCGAAGCTGTCAAGCGATTCGTCATGGTCTCCTACTTCGGCGCGGGACCTGATCACGGTGTGCCGCAAGATGATTCATTCTTCGCCTACGCGGAAGCCAAGGCGGCGGCCGACGCCCACCTGCGCGCGAGCGGCCTGGACTGGACCGTGCTGGGACCGGGCCGGCTCACCCTCGAACCGCCCACCGGGCGCATCACCCTCGGCCGGGGCAAGGGTGAAGTGTCGCGGGCCGACGTCGCCCTCGTGGCGGCGGCCGCACTGGCGGACGACTCGACCGTCGGCCGAACGATCGATTTCAACAACGGCGAGGTGCCGATCGCCGAGGCGCTGGCGAGCTGACCGGCACGACGGGCGTAAGCTCCGCTACGCAGCTGGTCTGCCGTCGCCGCACCACGCGGCTTCGGCATCGAGCGAGGCACGTTAGTAGCGCCCCGCGAGAGGGAACCCGGTGAGAGCCCGGGACTGTCCCGCAGCGGTATGCAGGAACGACCGCCGTCACACAAGCACTGGTCGCAAGACTGGGAAGCGACGGTCAGTAGGAGCACCACCCGGTGCGCGCCTGCGAGTCCGAAGACCTGCCAGCTGTGCCGGGCGCGCCGCGTCCGGCGGCTCATCGCCTCGTGGAATGGGCGTTTGGCCGAATACGTTGCGGTTGTGCGCAAGGTGCACACCGCAACGGATCGGCTGCGCGTCCTCCGGCGGTGACCACCCCGCTGATTGATAGGACCAGACCGTGACCGCTCAACCATTCACCGCCACCGTCACCGGCTCCCCCCGTATCGGGCCAAAACGCGAACTCAAGCGCGCCACCGAGGGCTACTGGGCCGGGCGCACCAGCCGATCGGAGCTGGAATCCGTTGCCGCCACGCTGCGCCGAGACATCTGGGCCGGCCTCGCCGCCGCCGGCCTGGACTCGGTGCCGGTGAACACCTTCTCCTATTACGACCAGATGCTGGACACCGCGGTGATGCTGGGCGCGCTGCCGCCCCGTGCTGCGCAGGTATCCGACGACCTGGACCGCTACTTCGCCGCCGCGCGCGGCAACTCCGACGTCGCGCCGCTGGAGATGACCAAGTGGTTCGACACCAATTACCACTACCTGGTTCCCGAGATCGAGCCCGCGACCACGTTCTCGCTCAACAGCAGGAAGGTGATCGGTCCGATGACGACCGGGCGGGCGGGAATCCCTTGCCCGAGAGCTTCTTTCAGCTCGGAGAGCACCTTGTCGGGGTTGAGCGAGAACGTGGTCGCGGGCTCGATCTCGGGAACCAGGTAGTGGTAATTGGTGTCGAACCACTTGGTCATCT
>NZ_LZKF01000164.1:0-4815 GCF_001672665.1 Mycobacterium sp. E2238
GTCTTCGCCAAGGAGCCGTGCACCGATAGCCCGCTGTTCGAGCTGCCGCAGGTGGTGGTCACGCCGCACCTGGGTGCGTCCACCTCCGAGGCGCAGGACCGGGCGGGCACCGACGTCGCTGCAAGCGTGAAGCTCGCGCTGGCCGGTGAATTCGTCCCCGATGCCGTCAACGTCGGCGGCGGCGTGGTCAACGAAGAGGTGGCGCCCTGGCTGGACCTGGTGCGCAAGCTCGGGGTGCTGGCCGCCTCGCTGTCCGACGGGCCGCCGGTGTCGGTGTCGGTACAGGTGCGTGGCGAGCTTGCCTCCGAAGACGTTGAGGTGCTTAAGCTTTCGGCTCTGCGCGGACTGTTCTCGGCGGTGGTAGAGGGGCCGGTCACGTTCGTCAACGCGCCGGCGCTGGCCGAGGAACGCGGCGTCACCGCCGAGCTGACGACGGCTTCGGAGAGCCCGAACCACCGCAGCGTCGTCGACGTGCGCGCGGTCGCCCACGACGGCACCGCGGTCAACGTGGCCGGAACCCTGTCCGGGCCGCAGCTGGTGGAGAAGATCGTGCAGATCAACGGCCGCAACTTCGACCTGCGGGCACGCGGCACCAACCTGGTGATCAACTACGTCGACCAGCCCGGGGCGCTGGGCAAGATCGGGACCCTGCTCGGCTCGGCGGGCGTGAACATCCAAGCCGCGCAACTTTCCGAGGACGCCGAGGGCCCGGGCGCGACGATTCTGTTGCGGCTCGACCGTGACGTGCCGAGCGAGGTGCGGTCGGCGATCGGCGCGGCGGTGGGCGCCAACAAGCTTGAGGTGGTTGATCTGTCGTGAAGTGCGCCGGCGACGATGCAGAACGAAGTGATGTGGGGGCACCTCCCGCTTGCGGGGGAGAGGAGCGGCGCCGATGAAGTTGGCGGTTATCGGCGGCGACGGTATCGGCCCGGAAGTGACGGCCGAGGCGCTCAAAGTCCTTGACGCGGTGTTGCCGGGTGTCGAGAAGACCGATTATGACCTGGGCGCCCGGCGTTTTCACGCCACCGGTGAGTTGCTGCCGGAGTCGGTGCTCGCCGAGCTGCGCCAGCACGACGCCATTCTGCTCGGGGCGATCGGCGACCCGTCGGTGCCCAGCGGTGTGCTGGAGCGGGGTCTGTTGCTGCGCCTGCGTTTTGAACTGGATCATCACGTCAACCTGCGGCCGGGTCGGCTGTATCCCGGCGTGAGCAGCCCGCTCGCGGGGAACCCGCACATCGATTTCGTGGTTGTGCGGGAGGGGACCGAGGGCCCCTACACCGGCACCGGCGGCGCGATTCGCACCGGAACGCCGCACGAGGTGGCCACCGAGGTCAGCCTCAACACCGCCTTCGGCGTGCGGCGCGTGGTGGCCGATGCCTTCGAACGCGCCCAGCGCCGCCGCAAGCACCTGACGCTGGTGCACAAGACCAACGTGCTGACCTTCGCCGGGAAGCTGTGGTCGCGGATCGTGGCCGAGGTCGGGGAGGACTACCCCGACGTCGAGGTCGCCTACCAACACGTTGACGCCGCCACCATCTTCATGGTCACCGATCCCGGTCGCTTTGACGTGATCGTCACCGACAACCTGTTCGGTGACATCATCACCGACCTGGCGGCGGCGGTGTGCGGCGGAATTGGCTTGGCCGCCAGCGGAAACATCGACGCCACCCGGACCAACCCGTCGATGTTCGAGCCGGTGCACGGCAGCGCGCCGGACATCGCCGGTCAGGGTATCGCCGATCCGACCGCGGCGATCATGTCGGTGGCGTTGCTGCTCGCCCATCTCGGCGAGGACGATGCGGCTAGGCGGGTGGATCGGGCTGTCGAGACCTATCTCTCCACGCGTGGGAGCGAACGGCTCGCCACCACCGAAGTCGGCGAACGGATTGCCGCCGGGCTGTAGTTTCCAGGCCGGGCGGGAGCAACCGCGCCGGCACGAATGGCACCGCGGCCACCGGGAACAGTCCGCACAATATCCACGCGTTCGGATATTTCGCGGCGGTGATCAACGCACCGAAGAGCGGCGGCGCGGCTGCCGCCAGCACCCGCTGGGTGGTGTTCTGAATGCCCAGGGCGCGCCCGCTCCAGAACGGCCCGGCGAATTCGGTGATGGCCGTGGCCTCCAAACCGTTGTCCAGCACGGCGATCACCGAGATGGCGACCATCAGGGGCGCCTGCCAACTCGAATTTAGGAGGTCGGCCCAGGCCAGCAGGAAGAGGGTGACCGCGGCGGCGCCCGCGATGATGCGGACCGGTCGCATGCGCGAGCCGATGCGGTCGGACCAGCGGCCCACCAGCACTCGGCCGAGTGCGCCCAGCAGTTGCGAAAGGGTCACCAGACTGCCGGCGGCCGCGACCGACCAATGCAGATTCTTGATCAGCCATACCAGCATGAACGTGACGGTCACCGTCTGCGGAACCATCATCAGGCCCGCCACGGTGTGAATTCGCCACAGCACCAACGACCCTCGGTAGGGACTTGCCAGTTCGGAATCGGTGGCCTTCTCCCGGGGCTTGCGCGGCGGGTCGATGATGCCGACCGCACTCGCTACCGCCCCGAACGCGCACGCCAAGGCCGTGAATCTGAGCCCCGCAGCCGGGCCGTGTTCGGCCAGCTCCGGAATTACCAGCGCTCCCAAGGCGATTCCGAGGGGTTGCGCGGTTTGGCGGAAGCCCATGGCCAGGCCGCGTTGGTGCGGCGGGAACCACGCCGACACCAGTCGCCCGCCGGCGGTGTTGCAACTGGCCGCGGCCATGCCGCCGAGGAACAAATAGACGGCGATCAACACCATCGAATGTGCCGAGGCCGCGGCGTAGGCCGCCACCGCGGTCAGCGCCGAACCCGCGGCCATCACCATCCGCTCGCCCACGCGGTCGAGCACGTAGCCCCACAACACCAGCGTCACCACCATGCCCCAGCTCGGCATGGAGGACAGCAGACCGGCCTCGTCGAGCGGGATTCCACGCGCGGTCTGTAGCGAGGGAATCAAGAACGCGACGCCGTTGATGAAGAGGAAGGAGCTCGCCGTGGCCACCAGCGATACGACCATGATCGACCAGCGCCCGCCCGCACCCAGTTCACGCGTCGTGGTCGTTGCCGGTTGCATCCCCAATGCTCGCACACGCCCCGAAAAGCGCTGGTAATTACCGTGTGCCTGCTGCCTTTGCGACGCCCAAACCACTCATCAGTAGGCTCAACCAAATGCGCCTTGGTCGAATCGCCAGCCCGGACGGTGTCGCCTTCGTCAGCATCGAGGGCGAACTCGCCGATCCCGCCGCCATGATCGCCCGCGAGATCGCCGAGCATCCCTTTGGCACGCCGAACTTCACCGGCCGATCGTGGCCGCTGGCCGATGTGCGGTTGCTGGCTCCGATACTGGCCAGCAAGGTGGTCTGCATCGGCAAGAACTACGCCGATCACATCGCCGAGATGACCGAGCTCACCGGCCCCGCGGCGCCGGATCCCATCATCTTCCTCAAGCCCAATACGGCCATCGTCGGACCCAACGTGCCGATCCGGTTGCCCGCCAACGCATCACCCGTGCATTTCGAGGGCGAGCTGGCCGCGGTCATCGGCAGGCCCTGCAAGGACGTCTCGGCGGCCGAGGCCGCCGACAGCATCCTGGGCTACACCATCGGAAACGACGTGTCGGCGCGCGACCAACAGAAGGCCGACGGCCAGTGGACCCGGGCCAAAGGGCACGACACCTTCTGTCCGGTGGGTCCGTGGATCGTCACCGACGTCGATCCGGCTGATCTCGAAATCCGCACCGACGTCAACGGCGCGGTGAAGCAACACAGCCGTACCTCTCTGATGATTCACGACGTCGGCGCCATCGTCGAGTGGATCTCGGCCGTGATGACCCTGTTGCCCGGCGACCTCATCCTCACCGGAACGCCGGCCGGGGTCGGTCCGATCGAGGACGGCGACACGGTCTCCGTCACCATCGAGGGCATCGGTACCCTCACCAATCCCGTGGTCCGTAAGGGAAAGTCGTGACTACCGAAACGAAAGTCCGCGTCAGGTTCTGCCCGTCGCCTACCGGCACCCCGCACGTCGGGATGGTCCGCACCGCGCTGTTCAACTGGGCCTACGCCCGGCACACGGGTGGCACCTTCGTCTTCCGCATCGAGGACACCGACGCCGAACGCGACAGCGAGGAAAGCTATCTGGCGCTGCTCGACGCGCTGCGCTGGCTGGGCCTCGACTGGGACGAGGGGCCCGAGGTCGGCGGGCCCTACGGCCCATACCGGCAGTCGCAGCGCAAAGAGATCTACCGGGACGTGGTGGCCAAGCTGCTCGAAGCGGGCGAGGCCTACTACGCTTTCTCGACGCCGGAAGAGGTTGAGGCGCGCCACATCGCGGCGGGCCGCAACCCCAAACTGGGGTACGACAACTTCGACCGGCAGCTGACCGATGCCCAGCGCGCCGCTTTCCTGGCCGAGGGCCGCAAGCCGGTGGTGCGGCTGCGGATGCCCGACGAAGACCTCGGCTGGCACGACCTGGTGCGCGGACCCACCAATTTCGCCGCGGGCGCCGTGCCGGACTTCGCGCTGACCCGCGCCAACGGAGATCCGTTGTACACCTTGGTCAACCCCTGCGACGACGCGCTGATGAAAATCACCCACGTGCTGCGGGGCGAGGACCTGCTGCCCTCCACGCCGCGTCAGCTCGCGCTGTACCAGTCGCTGATCCGGATCGGCGTGGCCGAGCGCATCCCGGAGTTCGCGCACCTGCCAACGGTATTGGGGGAGGGGACCAAGAAACTCTCCAAGCGCGACCCGCAGTCGAATCTGTTCGCCCACCGCGACCGC
>NZ_LZKF01000165.1:0-67916 GCF_001672665.1 Mycobacterium sp. E2238
GGTCGGCGCCGAGAGCGGCCTGCGCATCATCAGCGAGGACGTCATCGCCGGCGTCGAGCGCTATGACGGACCACCCGGAACCGTCACCGACCGCGACGTGCTGGACGACTACGGGACGTTCCTGCGTTCGCTGGTGAACACCTCGGGGCTGCGTCCCTTGCGGGTGGCCGTGGACGCCGGCAACGGCATGGCCGGCCTCACCGCGCCCGCGGTGCTCGGCGCGATCGACTCAATCACCTTGCTGCCGTTGTACTTCGAGCTCGACGGCACGTTTCCCAATCACGAGGCCAACCCGCTCGACCCGGCCAACCTGGTCGACCTGCAGAAATACGTCGGCGCCGTCGGTGCGGACATCGGGCTGGCCTTCGACGGGGACGCCGACCGATGCTTCGTCGTCGACGAACGCGGCCGGCCGGTGTCGCCCTCGACGGTGACCAGCCTGGTGGCCGCCCGGGAACTGGGCCGCGAGATCGGCGCCACCATCATCCACAACGTGATCACGTCGCGGGCCGTGCCCGAGCTGGTCACCGAACGCGGCGGCACGCCGCTGCGCTCGCGGGTCGGACACTCCTATATCAAGGCGATGATGGCCGACACCGGCGCCATCTTCGGCGGCGAACACTCCGCGCACTATTACTTCCGCGACTTCTGGGGCGCGGACTCCGGAATGCTCGCCGCGCTGTACGTGCTGGCCGCCCTCGGCGAGCAGGACCGGCCGTTGTCGGAGCTGACCGCCGACTACCAGCGCTACGAATCGTCGGGCGAAATCAACTTCACGGTGGCGGACGCCGCGCTGTGCACGGAGGCGGTGCTGAAGTCCTTCGGCAGCCGGATCCACTCCATCGACCACGTGGACGGGGTGACGGTCGACCTGGGCGACGGCAGCTGGTTCAACCTGCGCAGCTCCAACACCGAGCCGTTGCTGCGGCTCAACGTGGAGGCGCGCAGCGCCGAGGATGTCGACGCGGTGGTCGCCCAGATCAGCGCGCAGATCCGCGCGCAGTCGGCGCCCGCCGGGGCCGCGCCGTGAGCGCGGTCCGGGCGATCGATCTGGAGGACACCGAGGGCCTGCTGGCCGCCGACCGGGATGGCCTGCTGCGCTCGGCGTCGTCGGCCGGCGCGCAGGTGCGCGCGATTTCCGCCGCCGTCGACGAGGGCGCGCTGGACCCGTTGCGGGCCGACGACCGACCGCGCAGCCTGATCTGGGTCGCCGGCCGCGGGGCGGCCGAAACCGCCGGCGCCATGGTGGCCGCGACGGTGGGCGGTGCGGCGTCCGAGCCGATCGTGCAGACCGCCGAGGTTCCGCCGTGGATCGGCCCGCTCGATGTGCTGATCGTCGCGGGCGACGATCCCGGCGACCCGGCGCTGGTCAGCGCCGCCGCGACCGGGGCGCGCCGCGGGGCGCGGGTCGTGGTCGTCGCGCCGTACGAGGGCCCGCTGCGGGATGCCACGGCCGGCCGGGCCGCGGTGCTGGCGCCACGGCTTCCGCTCCCCGACGAATTCGGGTTGTGCCGCTACCTGGCCGCCGGCCTGGCCGTCGTGCAAAGCGTGGACCAGCGGCCCAGCATCGACCTGGGTGCGCTGGCCGACCAGTTGGACGCCGAGGCGCTGCGCAACAGCGCGGGCCGTGAGCTGTTCACCAACCCGGCCAAGACAATCGCCGCGCGCATCGCCGACCGACAGGTCGCGCTGGCCGGGGACTGCGCCGCGACGCTGGCGCTGGCCCGGCACGGCAGCTCGGTCCTGCTGCGCATCGCCCACCAGGTGGTCGGCGCCACCGGATTGTCGGACGCCGTCGTCGCGCTGCGCGCCGGGATCTCCGGCGGCTTCCTGGATCCCGCCGAGGCGCTTTTCCACGACGAACAGATCGACGGGCCGCTGGCCCCGCGCCCGCTGGTGCTGGCCCTCACCCTGTCTGCCGAACAGCCGATCGTGGCGGCCCGGACCGCGGGGCTCGACGACGTCTATCTGCTGGCCGCCGAAGACGTGCCCGACGGTCCCGGCGGCTCGGCGGGTTCGACGGTCGCGCCGGCGTTGGGTGGCGCCATCAGCGCCGAGCAGCAACTGGCAGTATTGGCCGTTCGACTGGAGATGGCCGCGGTTTACGCGCGACTGGTGCGGGGATAGATAGAACAGTGGAACTGCTTCGCGGAGCCTTGAGGACCTACGCCTGGGGATCGCGTACCGCCATAGCGGAGTTCACCGGGCGTTCGGTTCCGGCCGCCCATCCGGAGGCCGAGCTCTGGTTCGGCGCGCATCCGGGCGACCCTGCCTGGCTGGAAACCGGCGCCGGCGCGGAGTCCCTGCTCGACGCGCTGGTCGCCGACCCGGAGGGGCAGCTCGGCCCGGGGGCGCGCGCCCGGTTCGGTGACGTGCTGCCGTTTCTGGTCAAGGTCCTCGCGGCCGACGAGCCGCTGTCCCTGCAGGCCCACCCGAGCGCGGCGCAGGCGGCCGAGGGTTACCTGCGCGAGGAGCGGCTGGGCATTCCGCTGTCCTCCCCGGTGCGCAACTACCGCGACACCTCTCACAAACCCGAGCTGCTGGTGGCGCTCCAGCCGTTCGAGGCGCTGGCCGGATTCCGGCCGGCGTCGCGCACCGTCGAGCTGCTGCGGGCCCTGGCCGTCTCCGACCTCGACCCCTACATCGAGTTGCTCAACGACCAGTCCGACGCCGACGGACTGCGCGCGCTGTTCACCACCTGGATCACCGCACCGCAGCCCGACATCGACGTGCTGGTGCCGGCCGTGCTAGAC
Organism: Mycobacterium sp. E2238; assembly: GCF_001672665.1. Lineage (NCBI taxonomy): Bacteria > Bacillati > Actinomycetota > Actinomycetes > Mycobacteriales > Mycobacteriaceae > Mycobacterium > Mycobacterium sp. E2238. The sequence continues at coordinate 2,754 of NZ_LZKF01000165.1, forward strand.
GGTGCCATCCAGTACATCAGCTCGGGCGCAACGGAATTCGCCGGCGAGGTCAAGACGGTGCTGGAGCTGGGGGAACGCTATCCGGGCGACGCCGGGGTGCTGGCGGCCCTGTTGCTGAACCGCATCACCCTGGCCCCGGGCGAGGCGATCTTCGTGTCGGCCGGCAGCCTGCACACCTACCTGCGGGGTTTCGCCGTCGAGGTCATGGCCAACTCCGACAACGTGTTACGGGGCGGCCTGACCCCCAAGCACGTCGACGTCCCCGAGCTGCTGCGGGTGCTCGACTTCGCGCCGACCACCGAGGCGGAGGTGCGAGCACCCGTTCACCGCGAGGGCTTCGGCCTGATCTACGAGACCCCGGCCGACGAGTTCGCGGTCGCGTTGCTGGAGCTCGACGGCGACTATCTGGGCCACGAGGTCGACGCCTCGTGCAGCCACGAGGGTCCGCAGATTCTGCTGTGCACCGAGGGCTGCACGACCGTGCACGGCAAGTCCGGATCGCTGACGCTGCAACGGGGGATGGCCGCCTGGGTGGCGGCCGACGACGCCCCGATCCGGCTGGTCGCGCGCGAGCCCAGCAAGCTGTTCAGGGCGACTGTAGGGCTGTAACGGCCCGCCGGTCCTTCGCGGCCTGACGGCGCTCGCCCAGCCACAGCCGCAGGTTGTGGGCGATGGTCCGGCCGACGATGCGCGGCGGCGGAACCATATAGAGGCTGTCGAGTAGCGAAAAGCGGCGCAAAAACCATTCCGCCAGAACCGGATCGGTTTCGGCGGCCCCCAGGAACTGGTCGAACAGCGCGCCGGAGGGCCGCCACCACCACGGGATGGGCCCCTTGGTGTCGGCGTGGTGGAAGGTGACGTCGCCGATCGCGTTCATCGTCCACACCGGAAACGTGCTCTTGGCCGTCGCTCGGTTCAGCGCGGCGGCCACCTCGTCGTCCGGCAGTTGCAGGGCGCGGCGCAGGTGACCCGCCTGCAGTGAGGTCATCGTCATGCCCTGCCCGAAGGTGGGGTTGAAGCTGGCGACGGCGTCGCCGAGGGGGATGATGCCTGCCGGTAGGCGGTCCAGCTTGTCGTAGCGGCGCCACTTGCTGGCCGGGAAGGCGTGGAAGGCCGGCTCCCCGATCGGGTCGGCCTGCTTCAGCGCCGCGCTCACATGGGGCGGGACCAGCTCCTCAGCCAGTTCCAGCATCTCGGGAAAGGTCTGCGGCGGTTTGACGCTGGCCACCCCGAAGGTGGTCAGCACCCAGGTCCCGTCCTCGTAACACAGCATGCCCAGCCCCAGCGACTTGTCGTGCGAGGCGCCGGCGACCACCACCTTCTCGGCGATGAGACCGTCGGGGATGCGGAACTGCTGGGTCGCGTAGTAGATGCCGATGTCGAGTAGGTCTTCCCTCGGCCGCTCATATCCCCACTGCGTCAGCCACGTCGGCAGCCGGGTGCCCCGGCCCGCCGCGTCGACGACGAGGTCCGCGGCGACGAATTCCGGGTCCCCGCCGTCGACGGGGTCCAGCAGCACCCCGGTCACCCGCTGGCGCGCCGGGTCGAACCGCGGTTCGGCCACGGAGCGGCGCATCATCGCGACGTTGTCGGTGTCGCGGACGCGTTTGCGCAGCTGCCACTCGAGGTGTGGTCGGCTGGGCACGTACGCGGTGAATTCGTCGCGCAGGGTGTGCCCCGTGCCGAGCACGTGGCCGGCGGCGCCGAGGTGGATGCAGTCGGGCCGGTTCTCCAGCATGGGCACGCCCGCGGCCACCATGTCCTGCAGCAGCCCGGGGAACAGGCTCTCGAACTCCATTGCGCCGCGGGCCATCAGCATGTGCAGGTGCCGGTCCTGCGGGACCGTCGTGCGGTTCGTCGGTGTGCTCGGCAGGTCGTCGCGTTCGTAGACGGTGACGCGCGAATACGCATCCGAGAGCACCCGCGCGGCGCACAGTCCGGCGATGCTTCCCCCGATGACCACAGCATGGTCCCTGGTGTTTGCTTTGGTGTCCGGCATCTCGGCAGAGTACCCAGTACTGTCACGGACCAATGGGTCCCAGTGAATGGGAAAGGGCGGCGGATGGCCAACCGATGGCGCATGAAGTCGGTCGAACAATCGATCGCCGACACCGACGAGCCAGACACCCGGCTTCGCAAGGAGCTGACCTGGTTCGACCTGGTCGTTTTCGGGGTCGCCGTGGTGATCGGCGCCGGAATCTTCACCGTGACCGCGTCGACGACCGGCGACATCACCGGGCCCGCGATCTGGATTTCGTTCATCATCGCCGCGGTCACCTGCGCGTTGGCGGCACTGTGTTACGCGGAGTTCGCCTCGACGCTGCCCGTCGCGGGCAGCGCCTACACCTTCTCGTATGCCACCTTCGGGGAGTTTCTGGCCTGGATCATCGGCTGGAATCTGCTGCTGGAGCTGGCGATCGGCGCGGCCGTCGTCGCCAAGGGCTGGTCGAGCTACCTGGGTAACGTGTTCGGATTCGCCGGCGGCACAACCAGCCTCGGGTCTTTCGACCTGGACTGGGGCGCGCTGCTGATCGTCGCGGGGGTGGCCACCCTGATCGCCCTGGGCACCAAGCTGTCGTCGAGGTTCTCCGCCATCATCACCGGCATCAAGGTCTCGGTGGTGCTGTTGGTCGTCGTCGTCGGTGCCTTCTACATCAAGACCTCCAACTTTTCGCCGTTCATTCCCAAGCCCGAAGCCGGGCACGAAGCCTCGGGCGTGAACCAGTCGGTGCTCTCGCTGATGACCGGCGCGCACAGCAGCCACTACGGCTGGTACGGCGTGCTGGCCGGCGCATCGATCGTGTTCTTCGCGTTCATCGGGTTCGACATCGTCGCCACCATGGCCGAGGAGACCAAGCGGCCGCAGCGCGACGTCCCGCGGGGAATCCTGGCGTCGCTTGCGATCGTGACCGTGCTCTACGTGGCCGTCTCGGTGGTGCTGTCCGGGATGGTCTCCTACACCCAGCTCAAGACCCTCCCCGGCCACAAGCCGGCGAACCTGGCCACGGCGTTCACGGAGAACGGAATCCACTGGGCCAGCAAGATCATCGCGATCGGGGCGCTGGCCGGGCTGACCACCGTGGTGATGGTGTTGATGCTCGGCCAGTGCCGGGTGCTGTTCGCGATGGCGCGCGACGGGCTGTTGCCGCGGCAGCTGGCGAAGACCGGCACGCGCGGCACCCCGGTGCGGATCACCGTGCTCGTCGCGCTGGTGGTGGCCCTCACGGCGTCGGTGTTCCCGATCGCCAAGCTCGAGGAGATGGTCAACGTCGGAACGCTGTTCGCGTTCATCCTGGTCTCGGCCGGCGTCATGGTGCTGCGCCGCACCCGCCCGGACCTCGAGCGCGGCTTCCGGGCCCCCTGGGTTCCGGTCCTGCCGATCGCCTCGATCTGCGCGTGCGTGTGGCTGATGCTCAACCTCACCGCGCTGACCTGGGTGCGGTTCGGCGTCTGGCTGGTGGTGGGAACCGCGATCTACGTGGGCTACGGATACCGGCATTCGGTCCAGGGCCGCCGCGAGTCGGAGGGGGTCGAAGCGCCCGCGGGCGCCGAGCCCGACACCGTGCCCTAGGCGGATTGCCCTTTACAAAAGTACGTCTGGTGTCTAGACACGAGACGCATATGGCGATATTGTCAATCTCCAACGTGGTGTGACTCACAAGGAGGTTTGGCATATGACCACACTGGAACCGCAGGTGACGTCCGAAGCGGCCGAGCCGCCTGTCTGGCGGGACAAGAAGCGGCGCCTCTGGCTGATGGGTCTGATCGCCCCGACGGCGCTGTTCGTCATGCTGCCGATCGTCTGGGGCCTCAACCAGCTCGGCTGGCACGCCGCCGCGCAGGTGCCGCTGTGGATCGGGCCGATCCTGCTCTACATCCTGCTGCCGATTCTGGACCTGCGGTTCGGGCCCGACGGGCAGAACCCGCCCGACGAGGTGATGGAGCAGCTGGAGAACGACAAGTACTACCGCTACTGCACCTATATCTACGTTCCGTTCCAATACCTCAGCGTGGTCTTCGGCGCCTACCTGTTCACCGCCTCGAACCTGCACTGGCTCGGCTTTGACGGCGCGCTGGGCTGGGCGGGCAAGCTGGGCCTGGCGCTGTCGGTCGGCGTCCTCGGCGGCGTGGGCATCAACACCGCCCACGAGATGGGGCACAAGAAGGACGCGCTGGAGCGGTGGCTGTCCAAGATCACCCTGGCGCAGACCTGCTACGGCCACTTCTACATCGAGCACAACCGCGGCCACCACGTGCGGGTGTCCACGCCGGAAGACCCCGCGTCGGCCCGCTTCGGGGAGACGTTCTGGGAGTTCTTGCCGCGCAGCGTGTTCGGCAGCCTGCGCTCGTCGCTGCGGCTGGAGGCCCAGCGAATCCGCCGGCAGGGGAGCAGTCCGTGGAACCCCAAGACATATCTGTCCAACGACGTGCTGAACGCCTGGCTCATGTCGGTGGTGTTGTGGGGGGTGTTGATCGCGGTCTTCGGCCCGGCGCTGATCCCGTTCGTGATCATCCAGGCTGTCTTCGGCTTCAGCCTGCTGGAGGCCGTCAACTACCTGGAGCACTACGGGCTGCTGCGGCAGAAGAGTGGCAACGGTCGTTACGAGCGCTGCGCTCCGGTGCACAGCTGGAATTCCGACCACATCGTCACCAACCTGTTCCTGTACCACCTGCAGCGGCACAGCGATCACCACGCCAACCCGACCCGCCGCTACCAGACGCTGCGCAGCATGGAGGGCGCGCCCAACCTGCCGAGCGGGTACGCATCGATGATTTCGCTGACCTACATCCCGCCGCTGTGGCGCAAGGTGATGGACCACCGGGTGCTGGAGCACTACGACGGCGACATCACCAAGGTCAACATCCACCCGCGGATGCGCGGCAAGGTGCTGGCGCGCTACGGGGTGCCGGCATGATCGCCTACCGCTGCCCAGGTTGCGACTACATCTACGACGAGGCGAAAGGCGCCCCGCGGGAAGGCTTTCCCGCGGGCACGCCTTTCAGCGACATCCCCGACGACTGGTGTTGCCCCGATTGCGCGGTGCGCGAGAAGGCCGACTTCGAGACGTCGTCCGGCGACGATGCAGCCGCGCAAGCGGGTGAGGAGGAGCCGGACAATTGGATAGGAGTGAATCAGTGACCGACTACAAGCTCTTCATCTGCGTGCAGTGCGGCTTCGAGTACGACGAGGCCAAGGGCTGGCCGGAAGACGGCATCGCCCCCGGGACCCGCTGGGACGACATCCCGGAGGACTGGAGCTGCCCGGATTGCGGCGCCGCGAAATCCGACTTCGAGATGGTGGAGATCGCCCGTTCGTGATCGCCACGAACGCGATCGAAGAACCGGAAACCGTCGCGAAAGCGGCTATTGTCGCGCCTGTGAAGCGGATGCCGTACCCCGAGGCGTCGCGCGTCCTGTTGCGCGACTCGGTGCTGGACGCCATGCGCGAGCTGCTGGGCACCCGCGACTGGTCGGCCATCACGCTCTCGGACGTGGCCCGCGCGGCGGGCATCAGCCGGCAGACCATCTACAACGAGTTCGGCTCGCGGCAGGGCCTGGCGCAGGGTTACGCCCTGCGCCTGGCCGATCGCCTGGTCGACGCGGTCGGGGCAGCGATCGACGCCAACGTCGGCAACATCTACGAAGCGTTCCTGCAAGGCTTTCGCGCCTTCTTCGCGGAGTCGGCGGCCGACCCGTTGGTGATCTCCCTGCTGACCGGTGTCGCCAAGCCGGACCTGCTGCAGATCATCACCACCGACAGCGGACCCATCATCACGCGGGCGTCCGAACGGCTGAGTGCGGCATTCACCCAAAGCTGGGTGGCCACCAGTGACGAGGACGCCGGCGTGCTCGCGCGGGCCATCGTGCGACTGGCGATGAGCTACGTGTCGATGCCGCCCGAAGCCGACCACGATGTGGCGGCGGACCTGGCGCGGCTGATGACGCCGTTCGCGGAGCGTCACGGCGTCGTCAACGTGCCCTGACGCCTGCTGCCCCCGCGGCCCCCGACTACAGTGGCGCAAGAGCGCATAGCGCATACCTAAGCTAAGTAATCCTCTTGGACCCCAAGCCGCAGAAGGAATGAGATTTATGACGACGACCGAAAGTTCGCTGACCGCCGACGTCCGCAACGGCATCGATTTCAAGGTCGCCGACCTGTCGTTGGCGGACTACGGTCGCCGGGACATCGAGCTCTCCGAGCAGGAGATGCCGGGTCTGATGTCGCTGCGCCGCGAGTACGCCGAAGTGCAACCGCTCAAGGGTGCGCGGATCTCGGGCTCGCTGCACATGACCGTGCAGACCGCGGTGCTCATCGAGACCCTCGTCTCGCTGGGCGCGCAGGTGCGGTGGGCGTCCTGCAACATCTTCTCCACCCAGGACCACGCCGCCGCCGCGGTGGTCGTCGGCCCGCACGGCACGCCCGAGGAGCCCAAGGGCGTCCCGGTGTTCGCCTGGAAGGGCGAGACGCTGGAGGAGTACTGGTGGGCCGCCGAGCAGATGCTGACCTGGCCCGACGAGCCGGCCAACATGATCCTCGACGACGGCGGCGACGCCACCATGCTGGTGCTGCGCGGCGCGCAGTACGAGAAGGCCGGCGTGGTGCCCCCGGCGGAGGATGACGACCCCACCGAGTGGAAGGTCTTCCTGGAGCTGCTGCGCAAGCGCTTCGAGACCGACAAGGACAAGTGGACCAAGATCTCCGAGTCGGTCAAGGGCGTCACCGAAGAGACCACCACCGGCGTGCTGCGCCTGTACCAGTTCGCCGCGGCAGGCGACCTGGCCTTCCCGGCGATCAACGTCAACGACTCGGTGACCAAGTCCAAGTTCGACAACAAGTACGGCTGCCGGCACTCCCTGATCGACGGCATTAACCGCGGCACCGACGTCCTGATCGGCGGCAAGAAGGTGCTGGTCTGCGGCTACGGCGACGTGGGCAAGGGCTGCGCCGAGTCGGTCAAGGGCCAGGGGGCGCGCGTCGTCGTCACCGAGATCGACCCGATCAACGCCCTGCAGGCCCTGATGGAGGGCTACGACGTCGCGACGGTCGAGGACGCGATCGGCGAGGCGGACATCGTCATCACCGCCACCGGTAACAAGGACATCATCACCCTCGAGCACATGAAGGCGATGAAGGACTACGCGGTGCTGGGCAACATCGGGCACTTCGACAACGAGATCCAGGTCGCGCAGCTGGAGCGCTCCGGCGCCACGAAGACCAACATCCGCCCGCAGGTGGACGTGTGGACGTTCAAAGACAGCGGCAAGTCGATCATCCTGCTCTCCGAGGGGCGGCTGCTGAACCTGGGTAACGCGACCGGCCACCCGTCGTTCGTCATGAGCAACAGCTTCTCCAACCAGGTGATCGCCCAGATCGAGCTGTGGACCAAGAACGACGAGTACGACAACGAGGTCTACCGGCTGCCCAAGCACCTCGACGAGAAGGTGGCCCGCATCCACGTCGAGGCGCTCGGCGGCAAGCTGACCAAGCTCACCAAGGAGCAGGCCGAGTACATCGGCGTCGACGTTGACGGCCCCTACAAGGCCGACCACTACCGCTACTGAGGGTGCCCCGCTGCCGAACGTGAAACTAGTTTCACGCTCGGCAGCGAGTGTGAAAATAACTTCACGCTCGTCGGCCCGATAGGCTCGGCGCCGTGCTGATCGCGATCGAGGGAGTGGACGGCGCGGGCAAGCGGACGCTGTCCGACGGACTGCGCAGAGCCTTCGAGGCGGCCGGAAAGTCGGTGGCGATCGTGGCGTTCCCGCGCTACGGGAAATCGGTGACCGCCGACGTCGCGGCCGAGGCCCTGCACGGCCAGCACGGTGATCTCGCGTCGTCGGTGTATGCGATGGCGTTGCTGTTCGCGCTCGACCGGGCCGGCGCCGTCGAGGACATCGAGGCCCTGCGCCGCGACCACGACGTGGTCATCATGGATCGCTACGTCGCATCCAACGCGGCCTACAGCGCCGCGCGCCTGCACGAGGACGCGGGCGGGGCGGCGGCCGCCTGGGTGCTCGAGCTGGAGTACCGGCGGCTCGGGCTGCCCGCCCCCGACTGGCAGGTGCTGCTCGCGGTGCCGGCCGAGCTGGCCGGGCAGCGCGCCCGCAGCCGGGCGCAGTCCGACCCGGGGCGGCCGCGCGACAGCTACGAACGCGACCACGAGCTGCAGCTGCGCACGGGCGCCGTCTACGCCGAACTGGCAGCCGCGGGCTGGGGGGGACCCTGGCTGGTCGCCGACGCGGAGGTCGACCCGGACCGGCTGGCCGCCAGCCTCACCGGCGCCAAAGAGGTCCCCGCAACCGCCCGGAAGGGCACGGCGGGGGCCTCGAGCACGGGAATTTGACCGAATTTGCATCCATATTTGCGGCTCGGCGCAAGAAACGCCCGTGTGGCGCGCCGGGTTTGTCCCGATCTGGTGACACCATGGACTCCATGAGGCAAAGGATTTTGGTCGTCGATGACGACGCTTCGCTGGCCGAGATGCTCACCATCGTGTTGCGTGGGGAGGGTTTCGACACCGCGGTCATCGGTGACGGCACCCAGGCCCTGACTGCGGTGCGCGAACTGCGCCCCGATCTGGTGTTGTTGGACCTGATGCTGCCGGGCATGAACGGCATCGACGTCTGTCGCGTGCTGCGCTCCGATTCGGGCGTGCCGATCGTGATGCTCACCGCCAAGACCGACACCGTGGACGTCGTCCTCGGCCTCGAGTCAGGCGCCGACGACTACATCATGAAGCCGTTCAAGCCCAAGGAGCTGGTGGCCCGGGTGCGGGCGCGGCTGCGGCGCAACGACGACGAGCCGGCCGAGATGCTGTCCATCGCCGACGTCGAGATCGACGTGCCGGCGCACAAGGTGACCCGCAACGGCGAGCAGATCTCCCTGACGCCGCTGGAATTCGACCTGCTGGTCGCGTTGGCGCGCAAACCGCGGCAGGTGTTTACTCGTGATGTGCTGCTCGAACAGGTGTGGGGCTACCGTCACCCAGCGGACACCCGCTTGGTGAACGTGCATGTCCAGCGTCTGCGGGCCAAGGTTGAGAAAGACCCTGAGAACCCGACAGTGGTGTTGACCGTTCGAGGAGTGGGTTACAAGGCCGGACCTCCGTGATCCGCATCGGAGACGATGCAGAACGGAGTGATGCTGAGGAGCGCCGTCATTGATCTGGGGCTCCCGGCGACGCACTCGGAGCCGTTGGGGGCGCTCCGGTCCCATGACTCGCGGCATGGGTGCGGTGAGTCGAGCCGTTGCGGTTGCGTGGCGCCGGTCGTTGCAGCTGCGCGTCGTGGCGCTGACGCTCGGGTTGTCCCTGGCGGTGATTTTGGCGCTCGGCTTCGTGTTGACTTCTCAGGTCACCAATCGTGTGCTGGACGTCAAGGTCAAGGCCGGCATCGAACAGATCGAGCGCGCGCGCACCACCGTCGGCGGGATCGTTAGCGGCGAGGAGACGCGCTCGCTGGACAGCAGCCTGCAGCTGGCCCGCAACACGTTGACGTCCAAGACCGACCCCGCGTCGGGCGCCGGACTGGCCGGCGCGTTCGACGCGGTGCTGATCGTGCCGGGCGACGGGCCGCGCGCGGCGACCACGGCCGGGCCCGTCGACCAGGTGCCGAATTCCCTGCGCGGCTTCGTCAAGGCCGGGCAGGCGTCGTACCAGTACGCCACCGTGCACACCGACGGATTCTCCGGTCCGGCGCTGGTCATGGGCACGCCGGCGTCGTCCCAGGTGGCCAATTTGGAGCTGTACCTGATCTTCCCGTTGAAGAACGAGCAGGCCACCATCACGCTGGTGCGCGGCACCATGATCACCGGTGGCGCCGTGCTGCTGGTGCTGCTCGCCGGGATCGCGCTGCTGGTCTCGCGCCAGGTGGTGGTGCCGGTGCGGTCGGCGTCGCGGATCGCCGAACGCTTCGCCGAGGGCCACCTGTCCGAACGGATGCCGGTGCGCGGCGAGGACGACATGGCCCGGCTCGCGGTGTCGTTCAACGACATGGCCGAGAGCCTGTCCCGCCAGATCACCCAGCTCGAAGAGTTCGGCAACCTGCAGCGCCGGTTCACCTCCGACGTCAGCCATGAACTGCGCACCCCGCTGACCACCGTGCGGATGGCCGCCGACCTCATCTATGACCACAGCGCCGACCTCGACCCCACGCTGGCGCGGTCCACCGAGCTGATGGTGAACGAGCTGGACCGGTTCGAGTCGCTGCTCAACGACCTGCTGGAAATCTCCCGGCACGACGCCGGTGTGGCCGAGTTGTCCGTCGAGGCAGTGGATCTGCGCACCACCGTGCAGAGCGCGCTCAGCAACGTGGGCCACCTGGCCGAAGAGGCCGGCATCGAGCTGCTCGTCGACCTGCCCGACGAGGAGGTGATCGCCGAGGTCGACACCCGGCGGGTGGAGCGGATCCTGCGCAACCTGATCGCCAACGCCATCGACCACGCCGAACACAAGCCCGTGCAGATCAGGATGGGCGCCGACGAGGACACCGTCGCCGTCACCGTCCGCGACTACGGGGTCGGGCTGCGGCCCGGCGAGGAGAAGCTGGTGTTCAGCCGGTTCTGGCGGGCCGACCCGTCGCGGGTGCGCCGGTCCGGCGGCACCGGGCTCGGCCTGGCGATCAGCGTGGAGGACGCGCGCCTGCACCAGGGCCGGCTCGAGGCGTGGGGCGAGCCGGGCGAGGGCTCGTGCTTCCGGTTGACACTTCCGCTGGTTCGCGGCCACAAGGTCACCACCAGCCCGCTGCCCATGAAGCCGATTCCGCCGACCGCCAACACCGGCCCGCAGCCGAAAGACCGTTCGCACCAACGTGAACACGCCGAGAGGAGCGGGTGATGCGGCGCCTGCTCGGGTTGTTGCTGCTGGCGGTGCTGCTGGGCGGCTGCGCGGGCGTGCCCAGCTCGTCGGCGCCCCAAGCCATCGGCACCGTCGAGCGGCCGGCACCGTCGAATCTGCCCAAGCCCACGCCGGGCATGGACCCCGACGTGTTGCTGCGCGAATTCCTCAAGGCCACAGCCGATCCCGCGAACCGGCATCTGGCGGCCCGGCAGTTCCTCACCCAGTCGGCATCCAACGCGTGGGACGACGCCGGTAGCGCGCTGCTGATCGACCACGTCGTGTTCGTGGAAACACGTGCCGCCGAACGGGTTTCGGCGACCATGCGGGCGGATATCCTCGGCTCGCTGTCGGACATGGGGGTGTTCGAAACCGCCGAGGGGGTGTTGCCCGACCCGGGCCCGATCGAGTTGGTGAAGACGTCGGGCGGGTGGCGGATCGACCGCCTGCCCAACGGAGTCTTCCTGGACTGGCAGCAGTTTCAGTCCACCTACAAGCGCAACACCCTGTACTTCGCCGATCCGACCGGCAAGACCGTGGTCCCCGACCCGCGCTACGTCGCGGTCGCCGACCATGATCAGTTGGCCACCGAGTTGGTCTCCAAGATGATCGCCGGGCCGCGGCCGGAGATGGCCCACACGGTGCGCAACCTGCTCGCCCCGCCGCTGCGGCTGCGTGGACCGGTGACGCGGGCCGACGGCGGCAAGAACGGGATCGGGCGCGGCTACGGCGGCGCGCGCATCGATCTGGAGAAGCTGTCCACCACCGATCCGCACAGCCGGCAATTGCTTGCCGCGCAGATCATTTGGACCCTGGCCAGGGCCGATATCCGCGGGCCGTACGTCATCAACGCCGACGGCGCACCGCTGGACGACCGGTTCGCCGAGGGGTGGACGACCTCCGACGTCGCCGCCACCGACCCGGGCGTGGCGGACGGGGCGGGCGCCGGGCTGCATGCCCTGGTGAACGGCTCCCTGGTCGGCCTGGACGGACAGCGCATCAGCAACGTGCCGGGGGCCTTCGGGCGGATGGGGGATCAGACCGGGGCCGCGCTGTCCCGCAGCGGGCGGCAGGTGGCGTCCGTCGTCACGCTGCACCGCGGCGCGCCGGACGAGGCGGCGTCGCTGTGGATCGGTGACCTCGGTGGCGAAGCGGTTCAATCCGCCGACGGGCACAGCCTGTCGCGGCCGAGTTGGTCGTTGGACGACGCGGTCTGGGTGGTGGTGGACGGCAACAACGTGCTGCGCGCGATCCAGGAGCCGGCGTCGGGCCAACCCGCCCGCATCCCGGTCGATTCCGTCGCGGTGGCCACCCGTTTCCCGGGGCCGATCACCGACCTGCAGCTGTCCCGCGACAGCACGCGCGCCGCGATGGTGATCGGCGGCCAGGTGATCCTGGCCAGCGTCGAGCAGACCCAGGCCGGCCAGTACGCGCTGACCTACCCGCGGCGACTCGGCTTCGGGCTGGGCAACTCGGTGGTGTCGCTGTCCTGGCGAACCGGCGACGACATCGTGGTGACCCGCACGGACGCCAGCCATCCGGTGTCATACGTCAACCTCGACGGGGTGAACTCCGACGCGCCCGCCCGGGGCCTGCAGATGCCCGTGATCACGGTCGCGGCCAACCCGTCCACGGTTTACGTCGGCGCTCCGCAAGGGGTGCTGCAGTATTCGGCGGCGGCGGCCGAAAGCCAACAGGGCTGGTCGGAGGTGCCGGGGTTGACGGTGTTCGGCGCGGCGCCGGTGCTGCCGGGCTAGTGGCGATCGCAAGCGCGGCGTAGCCGGGCGAAGCGGGTCGCCACCATAGGCTGAGACAGCCAAGGCCATGTCGGTCCCGGCCGCGACACTGGCCCCATGCTCGACCTCATCCTGCCGCTGCAGTGCGGCGGCTGCGGGGCGCCGTCGACCCGCTGGTGTGACGCGTGCGCGCGGGAGCTGTCGGTGGCCGCCGACCAACCGCACGTGGTGAACCCCCGGATCGACCCGCAGGTGCCGGTGTTCGCCCTCGGCCGCTACGCCGGCGCGCGCCGGCAAGCCATCCTGGCGCTCAAGGAGCAGGGCCGCGGCGACCTCGTCGGGCCGTTGGCGGTTGCGCTGGCCACCGGCGTGCACCGGTTGCTGACGTGGGGGATCGTCGAGACGCCGCTGACCGTCGTGCCGGCGCCCACGCGTCGTTCGGCGGCGCGCCGGCGCGGCGGCGACCCGGTCACCCGGCTGGCGCGCACCGCGCTCGCCGGCCACCCGGCCATCGCGGTCGCCCCGGCGCTGCGGATGCGGGCGCTGGTTCGCGACTCGGTGGGCCTCGACGTGGCGGCCCGTGAGCGCAACGTCGCGGGCCGGGTGGTGCTGCGCGGAACACGGCGCCCCCCATCGGACGCCGAGGTCTTGATTGTCGATGACATCGTCACCACCGGGGCGACGGCCCGCGAGTCGGTGCGGGTGCTGGACGCCGCGGGCGTCCGGGTGACCGCCGTGCTGGCGGTCGCTGTCGCGTGAGGCTGTGTGGTCGCCAAGCGGATGTGAAGAACTCGCAACAGCTCAGCGAAATTACTGGCATGGCGAGGCGAACACGAGCTAACGTCGAGAACAACGTTAACCAACTCACTGGTCTGCCTCACTGGTCGCGACATTCCCAAAGTTGAGACCCCACTCGCGGGAAGGGGTGAGTATTCGACACCTTGCATCGGCGAGCACTCTGCGGCGGTGACTTCTTCTAAGGACCGCTCTCCCACCTCGTCGGCGCGTCGTTAGCAAGCCGGGCACGCAGGGCGCGTGCGACGTGAAAGAGAAACGAGTTGTCACGTATGTCAAGGCTATCCGTGGATTCCGGTCAGATTCTCGACCAACCGCCGACGCAAACCGACGGCCAACCTCAACCGACGACCACTGCCGAAGTCGTTTTCAAGGGCCGCAATGTAGAAATTCCCGACCACTACCGTCTGTACGTCTCCCAGAAACTTGCCCGCCTCGAGCGGTTCGATCGCTCCATCTATCTCTTCGATGTCGAGCTCAAACACGCGCCCAATCGGCGCCAGCGCAAATCATGTCAACGCGTGGAGATCACCGCCCGCGGCCGCGGTCCGGTCAGCCGGGCGGAGGCCTGCGCCGACAGCTTCTATGCGGCGTTCGAGTCCGCGGTGGACAAACTCGAGAACCGGCTGCGCCGCGTCAAGGACCGGCGCAAGGTCCACTACGGCGACAAGACGCCGGTGTCGCTGGCCGCCGCCACCGCGGTCGTGCCGCCGCCGCGGCAGGAACGCATGGCGGAGCCGCCCGCCGACCATGACGGCGCCGACGCCGGCCACGAGCCCGGGCGGATCGTGCGAACCAAGGAGCACCCGGCCACGCCGATGACGGTCGACGACGCGCTCTACGAGATGGAGCTCGTCGGGCACGACTTCTTCTTGTTCCACGACAAGCAGACCGAACGGCCGTGCGTGGTCTACCGCAGGCACGCCTACGACTACGGGCTGATCAGGCTGTCGTAAGGTTCGGCGGCCTCTGCGGGGTTGTCACCTACCATGGGAGTCGCTCAAGAGAAGAGACTCCTACCAACAGGGGACCATCCCAAAAGGGGACAACACCGTGCTGTCGAAGTTGCTGCGCCTTGGCGAAGGTCGCATGCTCAAGCGTCTCAAGCGGGTGTCTGACTACGTCAACACCCTGTCCGACGAGGTCGAAAAGCTGACCGACGCCGAGCTGCGGGCCAAGACCGACGAGTTCAAGAAGCGGCACGCCGACGGTGAAAGCCTCGACGACCTGCTGCCCGAGGCGTTCGCGGTGGCCCGGGAGGCGGCCTGGCGGGTGCTCGACCAGCGCCCGTTCGACGTACAGGTGATGGGCGCCGCGGCGCTGCACTTCGGCAACGTCGCCGAGATGAAGACCGGTGAGGGCAAGACCCTGACCTCGGTATTGCCCGCCTACCTCAACGGCATCGGCGGCAAGGGCGTACACGTCGTCACCGTCAACGACTACCTGGCCAAACGCGACAGCGAGTGGATGGGCCGCGTGCACCGCTTCCTCGGCCTGGACGTCGGCGTGATCCTCGCCCAGATGACGCCCGACGAGCGCCGCGTGGCCTACAACGCCGACATCACCTACGGCACCAACAACGAGTTCGGCTTCGACTACCTGCGCGACAACATGGCGCACTCGCTCGACGACCTGGTGCAGCGCGGGCACAACTTCGCCATCGTCGACGAGGTCGACTCCATCCTCATCGACGAGGCCCGCACCCCGCTGATCATCTCCGGTCCCGCCGACGGCGCCTCCAACTGGTACCTCGAGTTCGCCCGGCTGGCGCCGCTGATGGAAAAGGACGTCCACTACGAGGTGGACCTGCGCAAACGCACCGTCGGCGTGCACGAGCTCGGGGTGGAGTTCGTCGAGGACCAGCTCGGCATCGACAACCTCTACGAGGCCGCCAACTCGCCGCTGGTCAGCTACCTCAACAACGCGCTGAAGGCCAAGGAGCTGTTCAACCGCGACAAGGACTACATCGTCCGCGACGGCGAGGTCCTCATCGTCGACGAATTCACCGGCCGCGTGCTCTACGGCCGCCGCTACAACGAGGGCATGCACCAGGCCATCGAGGCCAAGGAGCACGTCGAGATCAAGGCCGAGAACCAGACGCTGGCCACCATCACGCTGCAGAACTACTTCAGGCTCTACGACAAGCTCGCCGGCATGACCGGTACCGCCCAGACCGAGGCGGCCGAGCTGCACGAGATCTACAAGCTGGGCGTGGTGCCCATCCCGACCAACAAGCCGATGGTCCGCACCGACTGCTCCGACCTCATCTACAAGACCGAGGAAGCCAAGTACATCGCGGTGGTCGACGACGTCGTCGAACGTTACGAGAAGGGCCAACCCGTCCTGATCGGTACCACCAGCGTCGAGCGCTCGGAGTACCTGTCGCGGCAGTTCCAGAAGCGGCGCGTCCCGCACAACGTGCTCAACGCCAAGTACCACGAGCAGGAGGCGCAGATCGTCGCCGTGGCCGGCCGCCGCGGCGGGGTCACGGTGGCCACCAACATGGCCGGCCGCGGCACCGACATCGTGCTGGGCGGCAACGTCGACTTCCTCACCGACCAGCGGCTGCGCGAGCGTGGCCTCGATCCGGTCGAGACCCCCGAGGAGTACGAGGCGGCCTGGCACGAGGAGCTGCCGCTGGTCAAGGAGGAAGCAGGCAAGGAGGCCGCCGAGGTGGTCGAGGCCGGTGGCCTGTACGTGCTGGGCACCGAGCGTCACGAGTCGCGACGCATCGACAACCAGCTGCGCGGCCGCTCCGGCCGGCAGGGGGACCCGGGCGAATCGCGCTTCTACCTGTCGCTGGGCGACGAGCTGATGCGCCGGTTCAACGGAGCCGCGCTGGAGGCGATGCTGAACCGGCTCAACCTGCCCGACGACGTGCCGATCGAAGCCAAGATGGTCACCCGGGCGATCAAGAGCGCGCAGACCCAGGTCGAGCAGCAGAACTTCGAGGTCAGAAAGAACGTCCTCAAGTACGACGAGGTGATGAACCAGCAGCGCAAGGTGATCTATGCCGAGCGTCGCCGCATCCTGGAAGGCGAGAACGTCAAGGACCAGGCGCTGGGCATGGTCCGCGACGTGGTCACCGCGTACGTCAACGGCGCGACCGCCGACGGCTACGCCGAGGATTGGGACCTGGAGGCGCTGTGGACGGCGCTGAAGACGCTGTACCCGGTCGGCATCGAGCACGAGAAGTTGATGCGCCTGGACGGTGACTCCGACCGCGACGACCTCACCCGCGAGGAGTTGCTCGACGAGCTGCTCAAGGACGCCGAACGTGCTTATGCCGCAAGGGAAGCCGAGCTCGAGGAGCTCGCAGGCGAGGGCGCGATGCGGCAGCTGGAGCGCAACGTGCTGCTCAACGTCATCGACCGCAAGTGGCGCGAACACCTCTACGAGATGGACTACCTCAAGGAGGGCATCGGGCTGCGCGCGATGGCGCAGCGCGATCCGCTGGTGGAGTACCAGCGCGAGGGCTACGACATGTTCATGGCCATGCTCGACGGCATGAAAGAGGAGTCGGTCGGCTTCCTGTTCAACGTCACCGTCGAGGCGGTGCCGTCACCGCAGGTCGCACCGGTGGAAACGCCGGAGGGGCTCAAGGACCTCGGAACCGCCGCCGACCAGGGCGACGCCGCCCCGGCCCCGCGGGAAGAGCCGCCAACCCAGTTGCGCGCCAAGGGAATTGACAACGAGGCGCCCGCCATGACCTACTCCGGCCCGTCGGAGGACGGCTCGGCGCAGGTGCAGCGCAACGGCGGCGACGGGAAGGCCCCGGCCGGGGTTCCTGGCGGGGCGAGCCGGCGCGAGCGGCGGGAAGCCGCCCGCCGGCAGGGCCGCGGCGCCAAGCCGCCCAAATCGGTGAAACGGCGCTAACCCCTCCCCTTTTCGCGAATGTGCGGCTAGCTGCACACTCGGCGCCGAGCGTGCGGCTGGCTTCACACCCGGCGGGTGCCGGAAGATTTGAGGCAGCCGCCCCATGCGGTGTGGCCGTGCGGGCGCGCACCATTCACGCATGACCAAAGCACGCACCCCACTGGACGCCGCCACGGCCGTCCTGCAAAAGCCCGACCTGCCCGCCGGAGACGACGAACGATTCGTCGGCTTCGGTGTCATGGGCCTTCCGTTCGCCGGCGGCCACTATCTGGCGCTGCGGCATTTTCCGGCCACGTCGTTTTCGCCCGGCTACCGGTCGGTGTGGCATCGCGACCCCGACGGGGCGTGGACCTTCTACGCGACGACGCCGGGTCCGCAGAGCTGCGCTCGCTTCTTCAGCGCGGCGACCCCCAACGACGCGGTGCAGTGCGACATCGACGTCGCCTGGGTCACCCCGTGGTCGCTGTTCGTGGAGATCCCGGGATTGCTTGCTTGGCAGATCGATATCGGTTCCACTCCGTCGACGCGACTGATGAGCGTGGTCGGCGGGCGGTTGCCGGCGCGCGCGTGGACGAACCGGGCGGTGCTGGCCGCGATCGGCCGAGCCGCGGGCCCGACCCTGCGCGCCGGCCGGGTCCGGCTCTCGGGAACAGCGCCCAACGGGCAACGATTCATGATCGCCCCCGCGCGGGTATGGGCCGTGATGCAGTCGCGCGCCATATGGCGCGACGTGGACCTCGGGCCTGTCGGTCCGCTGCCGCGTCAACCGCGGCTGGCCGGTTTCCGGCCGCCGCAACGGGGCCTGTTCGTGGTGGGCTCGGGACATTTCGAAACGTTCGACGCCGACCGACATCATGCCGTCGGGCGCACTGTGCCAATCGGCTGACCGCGGGCCGATGAGCTGGGCACAATGAGGCCCATGTCGGAGCCCGAATTGCCGACCCGTGCGGAGCTGCTGGCGGCCCTGTCGGTGGCGATCGACCTCGGTCTGGGCCAGCCCGCCGAGCACATGCTGCGGGCGGCGCTGATCGCGACCAGACTTGCCGACCGGCTCGGGCTCGACGCGGAACAGCGGGACTGCACCTACTACACGACCTTGGTCATGTGGATCGGCTGTCACGCCGACTCGCATGAGTACGCGCGGTGGTTCGGCGACGACATCGCCGTGCGCCACGACTCGTATCTTGTTGATTGGTCGGGCTTACCGTACTTGCGGTTCCTGGCCGGGAACGTGGGGCGCGGCCACCCGCTGGCGCACCGGTTGAGCGTGATGGCAACGCTGTTCGCCAACGCGCGCGGCCATATCTCCCGGTTGATCCACTCGCATTGCACCTCGGCGGCCGTGCTGGCCGACCGGATCGGCCTGGGCCCCAACGTGCAGGCGGCGGTCGCGTTTGCGTTCGAGCGCTACGACGGCGGTGGGCTGCCCGCCGGAGCCCGGGGCGACGAGATCCCGATTCAGATGCGGATCGCCCAGCTGGCCGACATGGTCGAGGTGCACCACCGGACCTATGGCGTTGCGGGGGCCGTGGCCATGGTGAGCGACCGGCGCGGCGGACAATTCGATCCCCAGGTCGCCGACGCCTTCCTTCGCCACAGCGAGGAGGTTCTGGCCGGCCCGCCGGCCGGCGACGCGTGGGCGGCGGCTCTGGCCGCGGCGCCCGACCGGCATCGACGGCTTGACGACCGATCGCTGGACGCGTTACTCGTCGCCCTCGGCGACTTCGTCGATCTGAAATGCCCGTTCACCCTTGGACATTCGCGTGCGGTGGCCCGGCTCGCCGGGGACGCCGCGCGAGCCGCGGGTGTCGACGCCCACGCGGTGGCCCTGACGCGGCGAGCGGGGCATGTCCACGACCTGGGCCGCATCGGGGTGTCGAATCAGATCTGGTCCAGGCAAGGATCGTTGACGGCCTCGGAGTTCGAACGCGTTCGGCTGCACCCGTATTTGACCGTGCGCATCCTCAACCAGGTATCCGGCCTGCGGCAGCTTGCCGAAGTCGCGGGCAATCACCATGAATGCCTTGACGGGTCGGGATATCCCCGCGGGCTCGCCGGGCCGGCGCTCGGCCCGCCGGACCGCATTCTGGCTGCGGCGGTCTGCTACCAGTCCGCTTGCGAGCCGAGGCCGTATCGCGAACAGATGTCGCCGGACGCGGCAGCCCGGCGGCTGCGCGGGCGGGTGCAAGCCGGTGAACTCGAATCGGTCGCCGTCGAAGCAGTGCTGCACGCGGCGGGTCAGCCGGCGCAACGGCCCCACATGCGGCCGGACGGGTTGACCCCCAGGGAGATCGAGGTGCTGTGCCTGGTCGCGCGCGGCGCCTCGAACAAGGAGATCGCCGCGTCGTTGGTGATCAGCGAGAAAACAGCCCGCAACCATGTCGAACGGACCTACGCCAAGATCGGCGTATCGAACCGCATCGGCGCCAGCATGTACGCGCTGCGCAACGGACTAGTCAAAAATGCCTAGGGCCCTGCCCGCCGAAGATGAGGCAAACGACCTATATCCGAACGTGTGTGGCCGGCGGACACTTAGCCCATGAAGCGATACTTGACGCTTGGTTACGGCGCCGCGGCGTACCTGCTCTTCCTCGCGGCCTTTCTGTATCTCATTGGTTTCGTGGGCAACCTCGCGGTGCCGCGAAGCGTCGATCACGCGCTCACCGCGCCAGTCACCGCGGCGATACCCATCAACGCGGCGTTGGTGGCCTTGTTCGGCCTCCAGCACAGCGTGATGGCCCGGCCCGCGTTCAAGCGATGGTGGGTGCGGTTGGTGCCGACGTCGATCGAGCGCAGCACCTATGTGCTGCTGTCGAGCGTGGTGCTGGCCCTGCTGTACTGGCAGTGGCGGACGATGCCGACGGTCCTCTGGGATGTGCGGATGCCGGCGGCCCGCGCGGCGTTGTGGGCGCTCTTCTGGCTCGGCTGGGCGATCGCGCTGCTGGCGACGTTCCTGATCAACCATTTCGATTTGTTCGGGCTCCGGCAGGTGTATCTGGCATCGCGCCAAAAGCCTTACACCAGTGTCGAATTCCGCGTACGTCTGCTCTACCGCGTGGTGCGTCACCCGCTGATGCTCGGGATGCTCATCGCGTTCTGGGCGGCGCCGACCATGACGGCGGGACACCTGCTGTTCTCGATCGGCATGACGACCTACGTCCTGATCGCCACGCAGCTCGAAGAGCGTGACCTGGTCGCGTCGATCGGCCACCCCTACCGCGAGTACCGCCGCGAGGTGTCGATGCTGCTGCCGATTCCGCGCCGCCAGGCCACGGGCGTTGCCCGGCAGGGCTGAATCTTTGTAATTGGTTAGCGGCTCGGCGATCGGATGACGGCGCCTGCGGTCGACCTGTCAGGATTGACGGTATGGATGTCAAGGAGGTGCTGCTGCCGGGCGTCGGCCTTCGCTACGAATTCACCGATCACAAGGGCGACCGCATCGGCATCATCGCGCGGCGCAGCGGCGATTTCGAGGTCGTCGTCTACGCCCGGGAGGACCCCGACGAGGCCCGGCCGCTCCTGCACCTCAGTGACGAAGAGGCCGAGGCGGTGGCCCAGATCCTGGGGGCACCGCGCATCGCGGAGCGGTTCACCGAGTTGGCCCGCGAAATACCCGGACTCGAGACGGGGCAGGTCCACATCCTGGCCGATAGCCCCTTCGTGGGCCATCCCCTGGGCGACACCCGCGCCCGCACCCGCACCGGCGCCTCCATCGTCGCGATCGTGCGAAACGAGGAAGTGCTGGCCTCGCCGGGTCCGGCCGAAATGCTCTATGCCCGAGACGTTTTGATTGTCATCGGCACCCAGGACGGCATCGCCGGCGTCGAACAGATCATCGACAAGGGCTGAGCCGGTGCAAGTTTCGTGGGCGCTGCTGTTACAACTCGGCGCCCTCCTGGCCACGCTGGCCGTAGTGGGCGCCATCGCACGCCGATTCGCCCTGTCTCCGATCCCGGTGTACCTGCTGGCGGGCTTGTCCCTGGGTAAGGGCGGGATCCTACCGCTGGACGCCGGCGGCCAGTTCATCACCACGAGCGCGCCCATCGGCGTCGTGCTGCTGCTGCTCACCCTGGGCCTGGAGTTCTCCGCCGCCGAGTTCGCCGCCAGCCTCCGCCACCACCTGCCGTCGGCGGGTGTCGACGTCGTCCTCAACGCGGCGCCCGGTGCGATCGCCGGCTGGCTGCTGGGATTGGACGGCGTGGCGATCCTGTGCCTGGCCGGCGTCACCTACATCTCCTCCTCGGGTGTCATCGCGCGGCTGCTGGAGGACTTGCACCGGCTCGGTAACCGGGAGACGCCGGCGGTGCTCTCCGTGCTGGTCCTCGAGGACTTCGCGATGGCGGCCTACCTGCCCCTGTTCGCCGTCCTGGCATCCGGCGGCGGCTGGCTGCACGCCGTCGTCGGCATGGTGGTGGCGGTGGCCGCGCTGTTGGCGGCGTTCGCCGCGTCCTACCGCTGGGGCCACCACGTCGGCCGGCTGGTCGAGCACCCGGACTCCGAACAGCTGCTGCTGCGGGTGCTGGGCATCACCTTGATCGTGGCGGCGCTGGCCGAATCCCTGCACGCGTCGGCCGCGGTCGGCGCGTTTCTGGTGGGGCTGACGCTGACCGGGGAAACGGCGGACCGGGCCCGCCGGGTGCTGGGCCCGCTGCGGGATCTATTCGCCGCCATCTTCTTCCTGGCGATCGGCTTTTCGGTCGATCCGCACGCGCTGGTCCCGATGCTTCCCGCGGCGCTGATCCTGGCCGCGGTCACCGCGGCGACCAAGGTGGCCACCGGGATCTTCGCCGCCCGGCGCGACGGCGTGGCGCGGCGCGGGCAACTGCGCGCGGGTACCGCGCTGGTCGCCAGGGGCGAATTCTCGCTGATCATCATCGGATTGGCGGGCACGTCCATTCCGGCGGTCGCCGCATTGGCGACGGCGTACGTGTTCATCATGGCGATCGTCGGGCCGGTGCTGACCCGCTACACGGGCGGCCCGCTGGCGCCGACCGCCGGGCCCGCGCGGTGACGGGCGGTCAACCGATGTGCAGGGCCACCACCAGCCAGCCGGCGCCGGCGGGCGCCCGCTCGACGCGGCAGGCGATGGCGTGGATCCGGTTGCCGCGGCTGTACGAGCCTGAGACCTCGGCCGCGGCCTCCGGGTCCCGACCGGACGGCTGCAGGCGCAGCCGCCGAAGCACCGCCGCGCCCTGCCGACCGGCGGCCGCATGGCCCACCGAGACGACGGAATCCACGAGGCTTGGCGTCAGCAACGGGCGCAGCTGGGCGGCGGGGCGGCGGCGGTCGATGACCTCCAGCACGCGGCGCAGCGCCGCGTCGGCGAACACCGCCGCCTGCCGCATCGGCCCCGACAGCGCGGCCCGCGGCTCCTCGGGCGGCTGATTGCCGGGCGGGCAGGGCCGGTGCGGCGCGTGGGCGCTGCGCCGGCGCAACGGTGCGCGGGACGACGGCAGGCAGGAGGGAACGCTTCGTGGCACGTCTTGTGCCGGGGGCTCGTAGTCGACGACGGGCAGGACGGCGAACGCGCCGGGCGGACCCGCGACAGGACTGATGTTCAACGCGCACTCTCCAACTCTTCGGCCGAACCGGGAGCCCGCTGGAGAGTGGCAGGCAGTGGTCATCATGGCACAACTCGGGCTCGCGCGTACCCGCGCTCGGACGCCGCCCGGCCGGACGATTACCGTGGGCGACAAATCTCCTTCAGCAACAGGGCGATCATTCGGTGAGGAGGACTGCGCCCTATGGTGACCCGGCTGTCCCCATCGGACGCGGCGTTTTTTCGCCTGGAGAACACCGCCACCCCGATGTACGTCGGATCACTGTCGATCCTGCGCCGGCCGCGCGCCGGACTGAGCTACGAGACGCTGCTGGCCACCGTCGAGCAGCGGCTGCCCCAAATTCCGCGCTATCGGCAAAAGGTCCGGGAGGTGCGGGTCGGGTCGGCCCGGCCGGTCTGGGTCGACGACGGCGACTTCGACATCACCTATCACGTCCGGCGCTCCGCCCTGCCCTCCCCGGGCAGCGACGAACAACTGCACGAGCTGATCGCGCGGCTGGCCGCCCGGCCGCTGGACAAGTCGCGGCCGCTGTGGGAGATGTATCTGGTCGAGGGCCTGTCCAAGAACCGGGTGGCCCTGTACACCAAGTCGCATCAAGCCGTCATCAACGGCATGACGGCGCTGGAAATCAATCACGTCATCGCCGATCGCACCAAGCGACCGCCGCCCTTTCCCGAAGACATCTGGGTGCCGGAACGCGACCCGGGTGACGCGCGGCTGATCTTCGGAGCCATCGGCGATTGGTTCGTGGGGCCGGGCACCCAGCTGCAGGCCGTCGGCTCGGCCATCGGTGGGCTGGTGACCAACAACGGCGAACTCCTCGCCGCCGGCCGGCGGATCCTCGATTTCGCGCGCACCGTGGCGCGCGGCACGGCCCCCAGCAGTCCGCTCAATGCGACCGTTTCGCGCCACCGCCGGTTCACGGTCGCGTGCGGCAACCTCGCCGACTACCGCACGGTGCGCGCCCGGTACGACTGCGACGTCAACGACGTGGTGCTCGCGGTGATCGCCGGCGCCCTGGGCAGCTGGCTGATGTCACGCGGGGTGGCGGTGTCGCCGACCGCGACGGTGCGGGCCATGGCGCCGCTGTCCATCTACGCCGACGGTCAGCTCGATGCGACCGGGCCCGGTCAGGCCATCAGCCAGGTGATGCCGTTCTTGGTCGACCTGCCGGTGGGGGAGCCGAACGCGGTGGTGCGCCTCTCGCAGATCGCGCACGCCACCGAGTCGAACCCGACGGCCGCCCGCCTGGTGGACGCCAGGACCATCGTCACGCTGTCGGGGTTTGCGCCACCCACGTTGCACGCCATGGGCATCCGGGTCGCCACCAGCTTCCCCACCTTTTCCAGGCGGACGTTCAACCTGCTGATCACCAACGCGCCCGGGGCCCAGTCGCAGATGTACATCGCCGGCACCAAATTGCTCGAGACCTATGCCGTCCCGCCGCTGTTGCACAACCAGGCGCTGGCCATCAGCGTGACGTCGTACAACGGCATGCTGTATTTCGGCATCAATGCCGACCGCGAAGCGATGAGCGACGTCGAGCTGCTGCCGGGCCTGTTGAACCAATCGCTCGAGGAATTGCTGGAAGCTTCCCGGTCGTAGTCGGAGGTCAACCTTGCTGCCTGGATCTATCATCCGTTGATATGAGCATCGCGACCAAAGACGGCGAGTCCGCGAAGGCGCACAGCAAGAAGTCGGCTTCGCCGCCCGTGCGCAAGGTGCCCGACGAGATTTATCGAGCCGAATTGTTCCGGCTGCAAACGGAATTCGTCACGCTGCAGGAGTGGGTGCGGCACACCGGCGCCCGCGTCGTGGTCATCTTCGAGGGCCGCGACGGGGCGGGCAAGGGTGGAACCATCAAGCGGATCACCGAATACCTGAACCCGCGGGCCGTCCGCATCGCGGCGCTGCCCGCGCCGACGGAGCGCGAGCGCGGACAGTGGTACTACCAGCGCTATATCGCCCATCTGCCGGCCAAAGGGGAGATCGTGCTGTTCGATCGGTCGTGGTACAACCGCGCCGGTGTCGAGAAGGTGATGGGATTCTGCACGCCGCAGGAGTACGTGCTGTTTTTGCGGCAGACACCGATCTTCGAGCAGTTGCTGATCGACGAGGGGATCCTGCTCCGCAAATATTGGTTCTCGGTTTCCGAGGCCGAACAGCTGCGCCGCTTCAGGGCGCGGCTGAATGATCCTGTGCGGCAATGGAAATTGTCAACGATGGATCTGCAATCGGTTTACCGGTGGGAAGAATATTCGCGGGCCAAGGATGAGATGATGGTGCACACCGATACCTCGTTCAGCCCTTGGTATGTGGTGGAATCGGACATCAAGAAGCACGCGCGGCTGAACATGATGGCCCATTTGCTGTCGACGATCGACTACCACGAGGTGGAACGGCCGAAGATCAAACTTCCGAAACTTCCGCTGCCTGCCGTGAGTTACCAGCGCCCGCCGCGCGACCTGGCGACGTATGTCGACGACTTCGCGGCCACGTTGATCGGGGACTGAGCCATCCAGGTCTACATTCCGGCCACGCTGGCCATGTTGCAGGGCCTGGTGGCCGACGGCTCGTTGCGGCCCGTCAACGGCACCGCGTTCGCCCTGACGCCGACGTTGCGTGAGGCGTACGCCGAGGGCGACGACGACGAGCTCGCCGAGGTCGCGCTGCGCGAGGCGGCGCTGGCGTCGCTGCGCCTGCTGGCCGACACGGAAGCCGAAGGGGCGCCCGGATCCCTGCCGCCGCGGCGCGCGGTGCTGGCCGCCGAGGTGGGCGACGTCACCTTCCGTCCCGACCTCGACGACGCGGTGGTGAGACTCGGCGGGCCCGTCGCGCTGGCGGACGTGATCGCCGCGTACGTCGACAATGCGGATGCCGAGCCGGCCGTGACGAAGGCGATCGAGGCCATCGACGCCGCCGACCTGGGCGATGAGGACGCCGAACTGATTGTTGGCGACGCGCAGGACCATGACTTGGCGTGGTACGCCAACCAGGAGCTGCCGTTCCTGCTCGAGCTGCTGTAGGGGCGAAGGGTGGCGTGTTCTCGGCCACGACGCTAGCTACGCCACCGTAGGTTACGGTACCGTAGGTTTCGTGAGGCCCACCGAATCGACCACAATGGTCAGCGCAAGTAAGACGCCGCGTAGTGAGCAGGAGCCTCCCCTGGGCAGACGTAACCCATCGATCACGGGCAACGTCGTCGAAACCACGCGGCCAGTCGTCGCCGGCGCCGACCGGCACCCCGGTTGGCACGCGCTGCGCAAGCTGGCCGCCCGCATCACGACACCACTGTTGCCAGACGACTACCTGCATCTGGCCAATCCCCTGTGGTCGGCGCGGGAAGTGCGGGGCCGCATCCTCGAGGTGCGCCGCGAGACGGAGGATTCGGCGACCCTGGTGATCAAGCCGGGGTGGGGCTTCAACTTCGACTACCAGCCGGGTCAGTACATCGGGATCGGTCTGCTGATGGACGGACGCTGGCGCTGGCGGTCGTATTCGCTGACGTCCAGCCCCGCCGCGACGTCCGGGTCCGGCTCGGCGCGCACGGTGACCATCACGGTGAAGGCGATGCCCGAAGGGTTTCTGTCGTCGCACCTGGTGGCGGGCGTCGAGCGGGGGACCATCGTCCGGCTGGCCGCCCCGCAGGGCAACTTCGTGTTGCCCGACCCGGCGCCGTCATCGATCTTGTTCCTCACCGCCGGATCCGGGATCACGCCGGTAATGTCCATGCTGCGAACGCTGGTGCGCCGCAACCAGATTGGCGACATCGCGCACGTCCATTCGGCGCCGACGGAATCCGACGTGATGTTCCGGGCCGAGTTGGCCGCGCTGGCGGCCGACCATCCGGGCTATCGCCTACTGCTGCGGGAGACCCGTACCCAGGGCCGTCTCGACCTCGCCCGGCTCGACCACGAGGTACCGGACTGGCGCGACCGGCACACCTGGGCCTGCGGGCCGGAGGGCATGCTGACCCAGGCCGAGAAGATCTGGTCGGCGGCGGGCATCGGTGACCGGCTGCACCTGGAACGGTTCGCCGTGTCCAAGGCCGCGCCGGCCGGCTCCGGCGGAACGGTCACCTTCGCCCGGAGCGATCGCGCCGTCGTCGCCGACGCGGCGACGTCGTTGATGGACGCGGGGGAGGGTGCAGGCGTGCAGATGCCCTTCGGCTGCCGAATGGGTATATGCCAGTCGTGCGTCGTCGGCCTGGTGGAGGGGCACGTCCGTGACCTGCGCACCGGCGCGGAACACGATCCGGGCACCCGGATTCAGACCTGCGTGTCCGCCGCTTCCGGCGATTGTGTGCTCGACATCTGAAGGCTACTCACAGGTAACCTACGGAATCGTAGGTTACGATAACGTAGGTCTGGACCTGGTTTAGGACGGACAAATCGACCGCAGGGAGAAAAAGACGATGGCGATCACCGACGTCGACGTATTCGCCCATTTGACGGACGCCGACATTGAAAACCTGGCCGTTGAGCTGGACGCCATCCGCCAGGACATTGAAGACTCTCGCGGCGCGCGCGACGCCCGCTACATCCGCCGCACGATCGCGGCCCAGCGCGCGCTGGAGGTGGCGGCCCGGCTGACGCTGGCCGCCAGCTCGAAGCGCTCGGCCTGGTGGGCCGGGACCGTCACGCTGGGCGTGGCCAAGATCATCGAAAACATGGAGATCGGCCACAACGTCATGCACGGCCAGTGGGACTGGATGAACGACCCGGAGATCCACTCCTCGACGTGGGAGTGGGACATGAGCGGGTCGTCGAAGCACTGGCGCTACACCCACAACTTCGTGCATCACAAGTACACGAACATCCTCGGGATGGACGACGACGTCGGCTACGGCTTGCTGCGCGTCACCCGGGACCAGCGCTGGAAGCGCTTCAACCTGTTCAACCTGGTCTACAACACCCTGCTTGCGCTGCTCTTCGAGTGGGGCGTCGGCCTGCAGCACGTGGAGCTCGGCAAGATCGTCAAGAAGCGGATGGAGCAGGACGACGCCCGCCAGCGGGTGGACGAGTTCCTGGCCAAGGCCGGCCGGCAGGTGGTCAAGGATTACGTCGCGTTCCCGGCGCTGACCGCGCTGTCACCCGGCGCCACCTACCGATCCACGCTGAAGGCCAACGCGGTCGCGAACATAATCCGCAACGTGTGGGCCAACGCCGTCATCTTCTGCGGCCATTTCCCCGATGGCGCAGAGAAATTCACCAAGACCGACATGATCGGCGAGACCAAGGGGCAGTGGTACCTGCGCCAGATGCTGGGCAGCGCCAACTTCGAGGCCGGGCCGGCGCTGCGGTTCATGAGCGGCAACCTGTCCCACCAGATCGAGCACCACCTGTTCCCGGACCTGCCGAGTAACCGGTATGCGGAGATCGCGGTGCGGGTGCGCGAGATCTGCGACAAGTACGACCTGCCCTACACCACCGGGTCGTTCCTGGTTCAGTACGGCAAGACGTGGCGCACGCTGGCCAAGCTGTCGCTGCCGAACAAGTACCTGCGCGCCGACGCCGACGACGCTCCGGAAACCCGCAGCGAGCGCATGTTCGCCGACCTGGAGCCCGGTTTCGCGGGCACCGACCCGGAGACCGGCCGGCGGCGCGGGCTGAAGACAGCCATCGCGACCGTGCGTGGCTGGCGGCGCGCCAAGCGTGCGCAGCGTGACGCGCAGCGCGCGGTCGGCGGCGCGGACGACCTGGCCGCCTAGCCTTTCCGCCGTGCACGTTCGGCGCTTCGGCCGTTCGCCATACTGGGACACGTGCAGGTGTTCGTCGGATCGCAGGTGTCGCACTGGGATTTTCCGCGTAGCACCGCCAGTGTCGCGTTGATGACCGAGTTCGGTTGCGAGAACGGCCTTGCCGTGACGGACCTGCTCGAGGGAACCGGCCTGACGCAGGCCGACCTGCACGACCACAACCGGATGATCGTCGGACGCCAGGAGCTGGCGGTCGTGACGAACCTGGTGAACCTGCTGGGGAACCCGGCCGACCTCGGGGTGCGGGTGGGCGCCAGCTATCACGTCGGGTCGTTGGGCATCTTCGGTTTCGCCTGCCTGACGAGTTCGACGCTGGGCGACGCCGTCCGGTTCGCCGCCCGGTTCTACGAGCTCAGCTACGGCTTCTGCCTGCCGACCGTCATGGTCGAGGGACCGGTCGCGGCAATGCGGCTCGACCTGCCCGACTTGACCGGGCCGGTTGCGGAGTTTCTGGTGCGGCGTGACCTGGCGGCCATCGCCCGGGTCATGGCGGAGATGCTGGGCCGCCCGGTCCCGTTCACCTCGATCGAGTTCGCGGGCCCGGCGCCCGCATCGGGAGACGCCTTGGCCCGCAAGGCATTCGGCGTGACACCCCGTTACGACTCGCCGGCGAACGTGGCGCGCTGGCCCGCCGCCCTGCTGGACAACCCGCTCCCGCAGGCCAGCGAGATGACCGTGGCCATGTGCGAGCAGCAGTGCCTAGCCCTGTTGGAACGCCGCCGCGAGCGGTCCGGTGTTGCCCGGCGGGTCCGCGACCGGCTGGCGTCGGTCGACGGCGAACCCCACACGATCGCGGCCGTCGCCCGGCAGCTGGCGATGAGCGAGCGGACGCTGCGGCGGCGGCTCGCCGAGGAAAACACGAGCTTTCGCGACCTGGTCGAAGAGGTGCACCGGGTGCTCGCCGAGGAGCTGTTGGCGACGGGCGCGCTGTCGGTCGACGACGTCGCGCTGCGGCTCGGTTACGCCGAGGCGACGAGCTTCATCGCCGCGTTCAAGCGGTGGACCGGCACCACACCCGCGCGCTATCAGCGTTCGGTCGCGCCGCGGGCCCGGCTGCAGACCGTCTGATCGTGGCCGGAATCATGGATTTGCCGACCGCAATCGGCTGTCGGCAAGGCGCAACGCGCCCCTAACTTTGGAGTCATGACTTCGACTCGTCCTCGCGTGCTGGTGATCGGGGCCGGCTTCGGCGGCCTGGCCGCCGCCTATGAGCTGTCCAGGGATGGTCTCGCCGACGTGACGGTGCTGGAAAAGGCCGACGACATCGGCGGCGTCTGGCGGGAGAACACCTACCCGGGCGCCGCCTGCGACGTCCCGTCGAACCTGTACTCCTACTCCTTCGCCCGGAAGTCCGACTGGGGCCGGCGATACGCGGAGCAGCCCGACATTCTCGGCTACATCCACGACACCGCCGACCGGTTCGGCCTTCGCGACCTGGTGCGGACCGGGGTGGAGGTAACCTCGGCCCGCTACGACGACGGAACCACCACGTGGCGGGTGGAGACCTCGACCGGCGACGTGTTCGAGGCCGACGTGCTGGTGCCCGCGGTCGGGCAGTTGTCGCGTCCGGCGCTGCCGAACATCCCGGGACTCGACACCTTCGCGGGCCCCTCGTTCCATTCCGCGCAGTGGCGCCATGACGTCGAGTTGGCCGGCAAGCGCGTCGCCGTCCTGGGCACCGGCGCGTCGGCGATCCAATTCGTGCCGCGCATTCGCGAGACCGCCAAGCACGTGACCGTCTTTCAGCGGTCCGCCCCGTACATCATCCCCAAGCCGGATCGCGCCTACACCGACGCGCACCACGCCGCCTTCCGCACGGTGCCCGGCTTCGCCGCCGCCATGCGCGGGCTGATCTGGGAGATCTCGGAGTCCTTCGGCCTCGCGCTGACCAAAGCCGCCCCGCTCGCCCGGCTGGTGGGTGTCGCCGCGTCGGCAAACCTCAAGCGCCACATCAAAGATCCGGTGCTGCGGGCCAAGCTCACGCCCGACTACCCGATCGGCTGCAAGCGCGTGCTGTTCAGCAGCGACTGGTACCCGGCGCTGGCCTGCGACAACGTCGACGTCGAGACCGACACGATCACCGAGGTGACGTCCGCGGGTGTGCGCACCGCCGACGGCCAGGGTCACGAGGTCTTGCATGAGGTAGACGTCATCATCTACGGCACCGGATTCAAGGCCACCGAATTCCTCGCGCCGATGACGATCACCGGCCGCGACGGCCGGGATTTGCAGTCCGAGTGGGCCGCCGGGGCACGCGCCCATCTCGGTATGGCGGTCCCCGGCTTCCCGAACATGTTCCTGATCTACGGCCCGAACACCAATCTCGGCAGCAGCTCGATCATCCTGATGATGGAGCAGCAGGCCCGCTACATCCGCCAGATCACCGAAGAGCTCGCGCGCGGGGGTGTGGTCCGCGCGTTCGAGGTCCGGCGCGACGTGGAGCAGGCGTACGACGCGGAAATCCAGTCCCGCCTGGACTCCGGCGTCTGGACCAGCTGCGACTCCTGGTATCGCACCGCATCCGGCCGGGTCACCACCAACTGGCCGGGGCTGGTGCACGAATACCAGCGCCGCACAAGGGCAGTGGCTTTCGCGGACTACGAAGTGGTGTTACCCGACCACGCGGGCACGAAGGTCGGTGCGTGACCCGATTCGACGGCCGGGACTACGCTGGCAGACATGCTCGCAGCGTTTGGATTCGAAACCCTGGGCGTGGTTGTCGGGGACATGTTCTTCGTCGACCCGAACCCCAACGAGGGTCAGGAAACCCCGGAACGGGGAGTCAGGCTGGAACTGCGCCTCGTCGACCGGGATGAGCCGCACGGGTCGATCTACGCCGGCATCCCGATCGGTTTCAACCGGCCAGTGTGGCGGGTAGACCTGTTCGGCTCCACCGAGAGCCCGCCCGGGACGTTGGACCGCGCGCATCACCATCCCCGCTTCGACGGGTGGGAACCCGGCCGCCGGCATTTCGTTCCCGAGCTGTCCGCCGACCCGGTCGCCTGGCTGGCCGGTCAGCTGGCCGACCCGGCCGCCGTGCTGGCCCGGGCGGGCGTCGACCCGGACGAGGTTCCCGAGGCCGACAAGGCCGGGCTCGCCGCGGCGGCACCGGAGATCGTCGCCGCGGTCAAACGGATGCTCGACGGCGTGCGCGACGGGGCATTGGCGCCTGCGCCGCCCGAGCCAGTGGCGGCCGCCCGCACCGGCTGGCTCTGAGCTCTCGAGTTCGGTTGCCTAGCAACGGCTACCGGGAGTCTTCCGCGGAAAAGACGTCGATTGCCCGCACGGGCGTCAACATCACCAACGGGATCTGACGACTGGTTGACTTCTGATAGGTGAGGTACGGCGGATACAGGTGAGACATGTACGCCCACACCTGATGGCGTTCCTCGGCTTCGGGCTCGCGCCAGGTTGCCTCGAATGCTTGGGTCGCGATCTGGACGCCGATCGTGTTGCTCTGCACAACATTCAGGTACCACTCCGGATGCGTGTCGGCGCCTCCCTTGGATGCGACGACCACGATCTCGCCACCGACGTTGCCGTAGATCAACGGCCTGATATAGCTCTTGCCCGATTTGCGGCCCACACACCTGATCAAGCAGTGGGTGGTCAGTACCCGGCCCCCGACTGCGCTGACGTCCATGATGTGGCCCCGCGCGCCGCCGGAGGTCAGATACGTGTCGAGGTGCTCGCTGATCCAGTCACTGCGCGCCGCTCGGATCGATGCGGCGTCGGCGTCGCTCATGGATGACTCCTAGCGTTAACGAGGCGAATGCCCTTGGATTGCGGTTCCGCCGCCGACTATGCCAGGCCGACCCGCCGACCATGCGCCGACCCGAACACCCTTTGCGCCGATTGCGTCTCCGCCCCAGGTCTTCTCATGAAGATGTGACCGCCTCATCGGTAGACAGCGGTGGAGCGCGCTGCCAGTGTGGTGTTGGCGGGCAGTCGTGGGGAGGGGCCAGCGACATGGGCAGTGAGCATGCATTGGTCTGCGGCGCGAGCATCGCTGGCCTGTTCGCTGCCAGGGTGTTGTCGGATTTCTATGGCACAGTCACCGTGGTCGAGCGTGACAAGTTGCCCGATGGCACATTTCAGCGGCGAGGGGTTTCACAAGGCCGCCATCTGCATCAGATGCTCGGCCGGGGTGTGCCGTACATCGTGGACTTGTTTCCAGGCCTGGTAGAGGAACTCGAAGCGGCGGGGGCCATAGTCCTTGACAGTCCCGATGACCCTGGCCTGTTCCATCTGGGCGTCGGTGACATCGTGTTTTGCCGGTCGGGGAGGTTCACACGGTCCGAGGGCATGGTCGTGTTCTTGGCCAGCCGGCCGCTGCTGGAAGGACTTATTCGACGGCGGGTGCGCTCGATCGCAAATGTCATATTCATGGACGGGCATGAAGTGGCGGAGACGGTGATCGACCCTACTGGCCGGGTCACGGGTGCACGGGTGGTCGAACGTGAAACCGGCCAGGAACGTGTGCTGACGACCGACCTCGTTATCGACGCGACTGGTCGCTCCGCCCGCACCCCGGCGTTCTTGGAGGCCAACGGCTATCGAAGGCCCCCGGAACGCCGGTACACGATTGACCTGAGCTACTCAAGCCAATTCTTCCGCTTGGCACCTGGGGCGCTCGCCGAGCGAGCCGTGTTGGGAATTCCCACACTCGACAGCCCGGAGGGTTTTGGGTTGTTGCCTTACGAAGACGGGACCGCCATCGCCACGGTGATCGGTTTCGCTGGCAGGAAGACACCAACCGACCTGCCCGGGTTGCTTGATTCAGTTTCCGGGTCCATGCCGAACCATGTCTCTGCGGTGCTGCGCGCCGCGGAACCGATTGGCGAGGTGTCCACTCAGCGGTATCCCACCAGCGTTTGGCGTTGTTATCACAAGCTCACCCGGTTTCCAAAGGGCTTGGTGGTCATGGGCGATGCCTTATGCAGCCTCAATCCCGTGTATGGCCAAGGTATGACCTCGTCGGCGTTGCAGGCAGCGGTGCTCCGAACGTGCTTGACCGATGGTAATGAGGAGTTAGGCTTCCGCTTCTTTCGCACCTCCGCCAGGAAGTTGTCACCGATGTGGTGGGCGAATCGGTTCTTCGATTTCGCCATCATCCCGTCAAATGATTGGCAGTCGACGCCAAAGCGGTTAATCAGTCTCGGCATGCGCAAGCTTTACCTGGCGGCGGCGACCGACGTAGTAGTCACCGAGACGCTGTTCAGACAGATGCAACTCCTCGGGCAGCCCACGGATCTTCTCCGGCCATCCCTGTTACGCAGGGTGATCGCCGGCAACCGACTCAAGGCAACGCGCGCGTGACCGGGGTAGGGGCGCAA
Source organism: Mycobacterium sp. E2238 (assembly GCF_001672665.1). NCBI lineage: Bacteria > Bacillati > Actinomycetota > Actinomycetes > Mycobacteriales > Mycobacteriaceae > Mycobacterium > Mycobacterium sp. E2238. Next base: position 36,651 of record NZ_LZKF01000165.1, read on the forward strand.
TCCTTACTGTTATTAGACCGCGCTCTTAGGAGCCGCTGGTCACCTTTTCGGCGAGCGCAGCCAGCTTGGCGTCGAGTTGTTCCGCGGCGCTGAGCAATTCGGGGTTGGGTTCGACGACCATCAGCGATGACGGTTTGACGTAGGTCAGGCTGCTTCCGGCCGGCTCGTCGGTGATCAGCAGCTCGACGGGGGCGAATAGGCCCGCCGTCACGTCGTGGCGCAGCATCGTGATCGCGATCAGCGGGTTGCCGAGGATGACGCGGATCGCCTTGCGGTCGATGCCGGCCTTCGGGATCCACGCGCCGTGGTCGACGACACCGAACAGCATGAATCCGCTTGGCCCGACCTGGGGTTCGACGCGCTCCCGGTAGGACTCCCAGCTCTCGCTGGTCGTCGCGATGTCGTTGATCGGGACGGGGCGCTCGCCGATATCGTCGAGCAACGCGGCTAGCAGCTCGTCGAAGCTCTTGGCGCTCTCGTAGCGCACCCGCACGCCGTCGAATCGAATCTCGGTCATCGCACTCACAGCTTCCCTGTTCTTTGATCCTCGCCAATCTTGAGGATTGGAGTCCGGTTCTCCGGTTGAATCCGCTCCCACAGGCCGCCCTTGCCCAACTCTCGTCCCAACTGGTCTTCTCTGCGGAACCACTCCTCGGCGCTCCTGATCCGATTCGGGTGAATCTCGTCGAGCAGATCGTAATCGCGTTTGACGACGCCGAATTTCCAGAGATTCCAGAACCCCGTGAAGTTGTCGCGGATGTTCATGGTGCTCTTGTCATTTGGGTCGGCGTTGTATCCGGCTGGCGCATCCGCGGCCCTACTGAGAGGGCCTTTCCTCCAGTACGCGTCTAAATCGGTATCGATGTACCGCGCCGGATGCCCGGTGACCTTCTCGAACGCCGCGGCGAGATCCGCATAGGCGATGTGGTCGATCGCGGCTTCGAGATCCATGCCGTTCGCGCGCTCGGGATGGTCGAAGAGCCAGCGGACGTAATATCCGCAATCGTCAAGAGCTACATGGGGAACGGCACCCGCGCCGAGCGGAACCCGCCACGTCACGACACCGTCCTCGACGGCAGGCGTCATGGGTGTCCCGGGTGATATCACCATCTCGATGTACGGACCCGACGTGAAGACCGCCGCGCCCATCCGATCACCGTTCACCCGATTCTGGAACAGGATCCACTCACCCACCCGGCCCTTGCCGTCATAGTGGCCGGTGCGGAAGCGGGAGTCGAATCCCGACTTCTTGAGCCCATAGTCGAGGTTCCCGTAGACGAAAAATTTCACTCCTTCTTCGATGGCTATCTCGTAACTGCGGATAGCCCAATACATCTCGGTTTTCTCGCCCGTGTTGAACCCGTCGATGTTGACGAATGCTCCGTCGCAACCGCGAAATCCCTCCCGCAGGACCGCCTCGTCGGCGAACGAGCCTTCCAGGACGGACACGTTGTCGAGGGCGAGGAGGTCCTCCGCTCTTCGCGAGGCGGGGTCGCGGCTTAGGAATCGCACCGAGTACTTCTGGTCGGAGACCAGGGCACGAATGACAGGAATGCCCTGGGCTCCGGTGCCGCCGATGACGAAGATTCCCGAGACGGGGGACATCACAACCGCTCGATGATGGTCGCGTTGGCCATGCCGCCGCCCTCGCACATCGTCTGCAGCCCGTACCGCCCGCCGCGCTGTTCCAAAGCGTTGACCAGGGTCGTCATGATGCGGGCGCCGCTGGCGCCCAGCGGATGACCGATCGCGATGGCGCCGCCGTTGACGTTGGTCTTCGCCAGGTCGGCGCCGGTGTCCTGCGCCCAGGCCAGCACCACGGGTGCGAACGCCTCGTTGACCTCGAACAGGTCGATGTCGGCCAGCGTCAGCCCGGCGCGGTGCAGCACCTTCTCGGTGGCCGGGATGACCCCGGTCAGCATGTAGAGCGGGTCGGAGCCCACCACGGTGGTGGTGTGGATGCGGGCCAGCGGACGCAGGCCGAGTTTCTTGGCGGTTTCGCTGGTGGTGATCATGACCGCGGCGCTGCCGTCGGAGAGCGGCGAGGAGTTGCCCGCCGTGATCGACCAATTGATCTGCGGGAAGCGGTCTTTCATCGCTTCGCTGTAGAACGCCGGCCGCAAGCCGGCCAGCGTCTCGACCGTCGTGCCCGGCCGGATGAATTCGTCGGTGGACAGGCCGGCGATCGGGATCAGCTCGTTGTCGAACAGCCCGTCCTTGGTGGCGCGGGCGGCCTTGTCGTGGCTGCCGGCGGAGAACTCGTCGAGCTGGGTGCGCGAGAAGCCCCACCGCGCGGCGATCAGTTCGGCGCTGATGCCTTGCGGCACCAGGCCATCGGGGTAGCGCCGGGTCATGTCGTTACCGAAGGGATTGCTGCCCGGCAGCACCGAGGTGCCCATTGGGACGCGGCCCATGGATTCCACGCCGGCGGCGACGACGACGTCGTAGGCGCCGGAAAGCACGCCCTGGGCGGCGAAGCTGATGGCCTGCTGGCTGCTGCCGCACTGCCGGTCGATCGTGACGCCGGGAACCGACTCGGGGAAGCCGGCGCCCAGCAACGCGTTGCGGGCGATGTTGACCGCCTGGTCGCCGACCTGGGCGACGGCACCGGCGATGACGTCGTCGATCTGCGCGGGGTCCACCCCGGTGCGTGCCACGACTTCGCGCAGGCTGTGCGCGAGCAGGTCGGCGGGCAGCACATCGTGCAGCGCGCCGGTGGGCTTGCCCTTGCCGATCGGGGTGCGGACGGCTCCGACGATGACGGCGTCGCGGTTCATGGCTCCTCCTTGAGTCCCACCATCTAGGTATAGATCGCTGTACTCAGATAAACATCTAGGTACACTAAAAGCAACCCAGCCCGGGAGGTGATCTATGACACTGCTGCAAGGACCGCTGGCCGACCGCGACGCCTGGTCGGCCGTGGGCCAGTGCGCGATCGAGAAGACGATGGGGGTGGTGGGCACGAAGTCCGCGATGCTCATCATGCGCGAGGCGTACTACGGCACAACGCGCTTCGATGACTTCGCCCGCCGGGTGGGCATCACCAAGGCCGCCACCTCGGCGCGGCTGTCCGAACTGGTCGAGCTCGGGCTGCTGAAGCGGCAGCCGTACCACGAGCCCGGGCAGCGGCGTCGGGAAGAGTATGTGCTCACCGAGGCCGGCATCGACTTCATGCCGGTGGTGTGGTCGATGTTCGAGTGGGGCCGGCGCCATTTGCCGGGGCACAATCGCCTCCGGCTCACCCATCTCGGCTGTGGCGCCGAGGCGAGCGTCGAAATCCGTTGCGCCCAAGGCCATAAGGTGCCGCCCGACGAACTCGGCATGCGGCTGGCTAAGTCTGGTTGAGCGCCTTCAGCAGCCGCCGGGCCGCGGCCACGCGGCGGGCGGCGGGGCCGGACAGGGTGTCGAGCGCGCATTCGGGGTCGGCCGGCGGCCCCATGTGTCCGCAGCCGCGGGGGCAGTCCTCGATCGCACCGGCCAGATCCGAGAAGGCCATCAGCACGTCGTCGGGCTCGATGTGCGCCAGCCCGAAAGAGCGGATGCCCGGGGTGTCGATCACCCAGCCGGAGGTCGCCAGGGGCAGCGCGACCGATTGTGTGGAGGTGTGCCGTCCGCGGCCGATGTCGGTGACCTCGCCGACGGCCCGTTCCGCCTCGGGGACAAGGCGATTCACCAACGTGGATTTGCCGACCCCGGAATGCCCCAGCAGCACGGTGATCTTGCCGGCCAGCAGGTCGGCGACCGCGAGCAGCGGATCGTCGCGGCCCGCGACCACCACCGTCAAGTCCAGGTCCACGAAATGCGACGCGAACGGCTCCGGCGGGGCGAGGTCGGTCTTGGTCAGGCACAGAATCGGCTTCAGCCCGCCGGCGAAGGCCGCGATGAGCGCCCGGTCGACCAGGCCGGTGCGCGGCGGCGGGTCGGCCAGCGCCACCACGATCAACAGCTGGTCGGCGTTGGCGACCACCACGCGTTCGGTCGGATCGGTGTCATCGGCCGTGCGCCGCAACACCGTTCGCCGTTCCCCGCGCCGCACGATGCGCGCCAGGGTGTCCAGCCGTCCGGACAGGTCGCCGACCACATCGACGTCGTCACCGACCACGATCGGGGTGCGACCCAGTTCCCGGGCCCGCATCGCCGTGACCCGGCGATCGGGGTCCCCGCCCAGCACGCATCCCCAGCGGCCGCGATCGACGCTCACCACCATCGCGGCCTCGGCGTCGGCGTGCTGGGGACGAGTCTTGGTGCGCGGTCGCGAGCCCCTTCCGGAGCGGACCTTGACGTCGGACTCGTCGTAATCGCCGGGCCTCAAATATCGGACCCCAGCATCTGCGCCCACAGCCGCGGAAACTCCGGCAGCGTCTTGGAAGTGGACCCGATGTCGTCCACCTGAACGCCGGGCACCCGCAGCCCGACGATCGCGCCCGCCATCGCCATCCGGTGGTCGGCGTAGGCGCGCCAGACGCCGGCGCGCAGCGGTGTCGCGGTGATCACCAGGCCGTCGGCGGTTTCGGTGCAGTCGCCGCCCAGGCGATTGATCTCGGCGCTCAGCGCGGCGAGCCGGTCGGTCTCGTGCCCGCGCAGGTGGCCGATGCCGGAGAGGCGGGACACCGATCCCGGCTTGGCGAGCGCGGCCAGCGCCGCCACCGCCGGGGTCAGCTCGCCGACGGCGCGCAGGTCGACGTCAAAGCCGTCGTAGTCGGCGGATCCCTGCACTTCGAGGAACGAATCGCCTTGGGTGACAACGGCGTTCAGCTTGCCCAACACGGTCAGGATGTTGTCGGCGGGTTGCACGCTGGCCGCCGGCCAGCCGGTGATGCGCACCGTTCCGCCGCTGACCACGGCCGCCGCCAGGAACGGAACGGCGTTCGTCAGATCGGGTTCCACCTCCCAGTGTCGCGCCGCGACCGGGCCGGGGCGCACCCGCCAGCGGTTGGGCTCCGAGTCGTCGACGTCGACCCCGGCCTGCCGCAGCATCACCACGGTCATCGCGATGTGCGGCGCCGACGGCAGCGTCGCGCCGGTGTGCTGCACGGTCAGGCCGTCGGTGAACGACGCCGCGCACAGCAGCAGCCCCGACACGAACTGCGACGACGCCGAGGCGTCGATGGCCACGGTGCCCCCGGCGACCGAGCCGCCGCCGTGCACCCGGAAGGGCAGACCCGCGCCCTCGATCGGCACGCCCAGGCCGCGCAGCGCGTCGAGCAGCGGCGCGATCGGCCGCACCCGGGCCTGCTCGTCCCCGTCGAACTCGACCACCGCTTCGGCCAGCGCCGCCAGCGGCGGGACGAACCGCAGGACCGTGCCGGCCAGCCCGCAATCCACGCGCGCGTCGGGCCCGGGAGCGATCCGTCCGCTCACCGTCAGCTCGGAGCCGGTGCCCTCGACGCGCAGGCCCAGGGTGCGCAGCGCGCCGATCATCAGGTCGGTGTCCCGGCTGCGCAGCGCCCCGCTGATTGTCGGGGTGCCATTACCCTGCGCGGCCGCCAGCGCCGCCAGCACCAGCGCCCGATTGGTCTGCGACTTCGAGCCCGGAACGGTCACGGTCGCGTGCACCGGATTCGGCGCGCTGGGGGCCGTCCACATACTCACCGGTCCATCATTGCGTGTCACCGCGTTCTGCCACCATGGGAGTTATGTGTGGACGGTTCGCGGTCACCACCGATCCGGCGCTGCTGGCCCAGAAGATCAAGGCGATCGACGAGGCCACCGGCGCGTCCGAGAGTGCCGGGGCGCCCAACTACAACGTGGCCCCCACCTCGACCATCGCGACCGTCGTGAGCCGGCACACCGACCCCGACGACCAGCCCACCCGTCGGGTGCGGCTCATGCGCTGGGGCCTGGTGCCCCCCTGGGCCAAGGCCGGTTCCGACGGGGCGCCGGAAACCAAGGGCCCGATGCTGATCAACGCCCGCGCGGACAAGGTCACCACCTCGCCCGCCTTCCGGTCGAGCGCCAAGTCGAAGCGGTGCCTGATCCCGATGGACGGCTACTACGAATGGCGGGTCAACGACGCCGTCGCGGGCAAGAAGTCCCGCAAGACGCCGTTCTTCATGTACCGCGAGGATGGCGAACCGCTGTTCATGGCCGGGCTGTGGTCGGTCTGGAAACCGGCCAAAGACGCTCAGCCACTGCTGAGTTGCACGATCATCACCACCGACGCGCCCGGCGAGCTGGCGGAGATCCACGACCGGATGCCGTTGGTGGTCCCGGAGCGGGAGTGGGACCGCTGGCTGGACCCGGACGCCCCGGTCGACGAGAAGCTGCTGGCTCACGCGCCCGACGTGCGCGGCATCCGGATGCGCGAGGTGTCGACGCTGGTCAACAATGTCCGCAACAACGGGCCCCAGCTAGTCGAGCCGGCCGGACCGGAGCCCGAGCAGGCGACCTTGCTTTAGTTGCTGAGAACCAGCTTCCAGTTGCCGTTGACGTTGCGATCCGGCACGCACCAGAAGTTGTTCCAGTTTCCCGGGGTTGACGCCTTCACGCCCGGCCCCGCGTCCTGGCAAGCGGCCCGGGTCGGGTAGTTGCCCTCGGTTTGGATCGTGTCGGCGTTGCCGGTGCCCACGCCGATCGTCATCAGTCCGGAGAAAGCCAGCACACCGGCGGCGACCATCGTCGCGCCGCGGGATCGCTTCGTCGTCATGGCGCGAGCGTAATGCCACGACCAGGAATCGGTCCCGGTTTTCGCCATGCCGCTACGCCCGGATGTGGGCGGTGATCGCGCCGGTCAACCGGATCAGGTCCCGCGGTGAAACCCCGACGTCCCAGCCGCGCCGGCCGGCGCTGCAGTACACCCGATCCCAGGCCAGGGCGCCCGCATCCACGACGGTCGGCAGGGACCTGCGCTGCCCGAACGGCGACACGGCGCCGACGACGTAGCCGGTGGCGCGCTCGGCGGCGGCGGCCTCGGCCATGCCGGCCTTGACCACCCCCAGCGCCGCGGCGGCCGCCTTGAGCGAGAGCCGGTCCGGCACCGGCAGTATCGCGACCGCGAGCCCGCCCGGCACCGCGACGACAAGGGTCTTGTAGATCTGCTCGGGCGCGATGCCGCGCTCGGTCAGCGCGTGCACCGCTTCGTCACCGAACGAACGTTCCCGCCGATCGTGGTCGAAGGTGACGATCTCATGCGGCACACCGGCTTTCGTCAACGCGGTCAGCGCGGGCGTGGCGGCGCGAGCCACGACAAGGGCCCGACTAGGGCCCGGAGTATCCCGGCGGGTTGACGCCGTCCACCCAGAAGTCGACGCCGAGCTGCCCGCCCGGCACGCAGTTGTAGACCGACAGGTCGGTGACGCCGGACTCCACCAGCACGTCCTCGCACAGCAGGGTGTTCCCGGTGTATTCGCGGGCGGGCTTGTTGAGGATGACGTAGGCCGCGTCGGAGTACACCTCGGGCTTGCGGGCGCGTCCCATCGCCTCGTCGCCGCCGAGCAGGTTCTGTACCGCGGCGGTGGCCACCAGCGTGCGCGGCCACAACGTGTTGGACGCGATGCCCGCCTCGCGCATCTCCTCGGCGATTCCCAGCGCGCACAGCGTCATGCCGAACTTGGCCATCATGTACGCGGTCGGCTTCAGCCACTCCTTGCCGAGCAGCACGGGCGGGGACAGCGTCAAGATGTGCGGGTTCTGGGCGGCCTTCAGGTGCGGGATGCAGGCCTGCGAGACGGCATAGGTGCCCCGCACCTGGATGCCGTTCATCAGGTCGAACCGCTTCATCGGCACCTCGGTGATGGACCCCAAATTGATGGCGGACGCGTTGTTGACGCAGATGTCGATGCCGCCGAACTGCTCGACGGTCTTGGCCACCGCCGACTCGACCGACTCCGGGTCGCGGACGTCCCCGACGATCGGCAGGGCCGCACCGCCGGCCTCCTCGAGCTCTTTGGCGGCGGTGTACACCGTGCCCGGCAGCTTCGGGTGCGGCTCGGCGGTCTTGGCGATCAGGGCGATGTTGGCGCCGTCTTGTGCGGCGCGTTTGGCGATCGCCAGGCCGATTCCGCGGCTGGCGCCGGAGATGAACATGGTCTTGCCGTTGAGGGACATGGCGTCACATTAACGTCCTGCCGGCACGGGCCGGCTGGGGCCCGGAAATAGCGCGTCGGTTAACGCTGTTAAACGAGGCGGTCTCTGATGTTATGTGGGCGCACCCGGGCAGACACTGTCGGTGGCAGCCTCTAGATTGGGAGGAGCGGTTTGGTGTCAGCGGCGACGAGCCTGTTGGACAGTCCAACGGGTGCCGAGCAGTTGGCTTGCTTTCTGGCAAGCTCGGCGGCGCTTTCAGTGCTGCCCGGCGACACCGCAGCAGAAGGGGACCGGGGTACTCGACATGGCCGACACGGACGGCGCAACAGCACAGGAGATTCCCGATCCTGCCCCGCCGGAGACGGACGCCGAACTGATGGCGCGCTTCGAGCGCGACGCGATTCCGCTGCTCGACCAGCTCTACGGCGGTGCGCTGCGCATGACGCGCAATCCCGCCGACGCCGAGGACCTGCTGCAAGAGACGATGGTGAAGGCCTACGCGGGGTTTCGCTCGTTTCGGGCCGGCACCAACCTCAAGGCCTGGCTGTACCGGATCCTGACCAACACCTACATCAACAGCTACCGCAAGAGGCAGCGCCAACCGGCCGAATACCCGACCGAAGAGATCACCGATTGGCAGCTCGCTTCCAACGCCGAGCACTCGTCCACCGGGCTGCGCTCGGCCGAGGTCGAGGCGCTCGAGGCGCTGCCCGACAACGAGATCAAGGAAGCGCTGCAGGCGTTGCCGGAAGAGTTCCGGATGGCCGTCTACTACGCCGACGTCGAGGGATTTCCGTACAAGGAAATCGCAGAGATCATGGACACGCCCATCGGGACGGTAATGTCACGGCTGCACCGCGGCCGGCGTCAACTGCGTGGGCTGCTGGCTGACGTGGCCAAGGAGCGGGGCTTCAACCGCGGCCACCAGGCGCACGAGGAGGTGTCGTCATGAGCGAGCTTTCCGGCCCCAGCGACACCTGCCCGAACGACGACGACCACGGCGCGGTCGGCTGTGCCGAGGTCATCCGCCAGGTTTGGCTCCTGCTCGACGGCGAATGCACCCCGGAGTCCCGGGACCAGCTGCGCCGCCACCTCGAGGCGTGCCCCGGTTGCTTCAAGCACTACGGCCTCGAGGAGCGGATCAAGGCGCTGATCGCCACCAAGTGCAAAGGCGAGAAGGCCCCCGAGGGCCTGCGCGAGCGGCTACGGCTGGAGATCCGCCGGACCACCATCATCCGCGAGACGCAGTAGCGGTCCTCAGGCGTTGGGCCGCTTGCCGTGGTTGGCTTTGCTGTGCTTGCGGTCGCGCTTCTTACGGCCACGCTTGGCCATGGGTCGAACCTCCATTGATGTGGTCATTGATCCGGGCGCCCGGCGCCCGTCAGCCTGCCGCACAGTCTCTCATGAAAGACCCGCGCGGCCACAACGCCCCGTGCGCCGCGGTCCCGACCCCTCCTATGGTTCGATGTACGTGAGCCTGACGGATGGACCAGCAGCCAGCCTGCGCAATGGCCGAAACGAGTGGGGTGAAGATGGCCGAGGATGTGCGCGCCGAGATCGTGGCCAGCGTGCTCGAAGTCGTAGTGAACGAGGGTGACCAGATCGGCAAAGGCGACATCGTGGTGCTGCTGGAGTCGATGAAGATGGAGATTCCCGTCTTGGCTGAGGTCGACGGCACCATCAGCAAGGTGAGCGTCGCGGTGGGCGATGTCATCCAGGCGGGCGACCTCATTGCTGTGATCAGCTAGCCCGGGAAAAGTTGGACCGTTCTGTCTGCTGCCGGGGAATGGCCCGGGGAGTGAGTGATGTCGACTCTCGGTGATCTGCTTGCCGAACACACCGTGCTGCCGGGGAATGCGGTGGACCACCTGCACGCGGTCGTGGGGGAGTGGCAGCTGCTGGCGGACCTGTCGTTCGCCGACTACCTGATGTGGGTTCGTCGCGACGACGGCATGTTGGTGTGTGTGGCGCAGTGCCGGCCGAACACCGCCCCCACGGTGCTCGTCACCGACTCGGTGGGCAGTGTCGTCGCCGCCGACCAGCTGGCGCTCGTCGCCGAGACCTTCGACTCCGGCACCGCGCAGCGGGATGGCGATGCGGGCCAACAGGATTCGTGGCTGCCCGGCCCGCACGTCGAGGCGACACCGGTGCGGTACGGCGGCCAGGTGGTGGCCGTTCTCACCCGGCATCAGACGGCCGTCGCGGCCGACCGCACGTCCGGCCAGCTGGAGACGGCATACCGGGAATGCGCCGGCGATCTGGTTCACATGCTCGCCGACGGCACCTTCCCCGATGTGGGCGACGTGGTCATGTCCCGCTCCACCCCGCGGGCGGGCGATGGCTTCATCCGATTGGACGTCAACGGCGTCGTGGCCTACGCCAGCCCCAACGCGGTGTCGGCCTACCACCGGATGGGCCTGACCTCCGAGCTGGAGGGCCGCAACCTGGTCAAGGTGACCCGGCCGCTGGTCTCGGACCCCTTCGAGGCGCAGGAGCTGGCCGAGCACGTGCTCGACCTGCTGGCCGGCGGCAAGAGCATGCGCATGGAGGTCGACGCGGGCGGTGCCACGGTGCTGCTGCGGACGCTCCCGTTGGTGGTCGACGGTGCTAGCGCCGGTGCCGCCGTGCTGATCCGCGACGTCACCGAGGTGAAGCGGCGCGACCGGGCCCTGATCTCCAAGGACGCCACGATCCGGGAGATCCACCACCGGGTGAAGAACAACCTGCAGACCGTGGCGGCGCTGCTGCGCCTGCAGGCCCGCCGGACGGTCAACGCCGAAGGGCGCGAAGCCCTGATCGAGTCGGTGCGCCGGGTCTCGTCCATCGCGCTGGTGCATGACGCGCTGTCGATGTCCGTCGACGAACAGGTCAACCTCGACGAGGTCATCGACCGGATCCTGCCGATCATGAACGACGTGGCGTCGGTCGACCGGCCCATCCGGATCAACCGGGTCGGCGACCTCGGCGTGCTGGACTCCGACCGGGCGACGGCCCTGATCATGGTGATCACCGAACTGGTTCAGAACGCGATCGAGCACGCATTCGACCCGGCGGTCGAAGAGGGATCGGTGACCATCCGCGCCGAGCGTTCGGCGCGCTGGCTCGACGTCGTTGTCCACGACGACGGGCGCGGGCTGCCGGAAGGCTTCAGCCTGGAGACGTCCGACAGCCTGGGTCTGCAGATCGTGCGGACGCTGGTGTCGGCGGAGCTCGACGGCACGTTGGGCATGCGCCAGGCCCCGGCCCGCGGCACCGACGTGGTGTTGCGGGTGCCGATCGGCCGGCGGGCCCGACTGGTCATCTAGGCACACAACAGTGCGGCCCCGACTTTCGTCGAGGCCGCACTGTTTGCTCTAACTGAGTCAGACTCCGCTACGGGCCTTCGTCCGGGCATTGCGACGCTTGAGTGCGCGCCGCTCGTCTTCGCTCATGCCGCCCCAGACGCCCGAGTCCTGGCCGGTGTTCAGGGCCCAGGACAGGCAATCCGTGGTCACCGGGCACCGATTGCAGACCAGTTTCGCGTCAGCGATCTGCGCGAGCGCCGGGCCGCTGTTCCCTACCGGGAAGAACAGCTCCGGGTCTTCGTCGCGACAGACCGCCTTGTGGCGCCAATCCATACGTTGTTACTCCTCACTGAGTGCGCAGCAAGGCGCACGGCCAATTTTCTTCGGCTGTTAACGCGTGCACAAGAAAAGGGTCCGTACCCCTATCTAAATTTCTGCATGCAACCTTTTGATCGTTTCACAGGCCCAACAGATGTCAATAGCCCCGAGTTCGCTCGTGGGCTATCTCACTTTGATCGTTCCGTAGTCGGGCCATTACTCCGTTGTACTACACTGACTGGCCACTCTCCGGGAAAATCTTCCCCGCCTGACCCGCGGCCGCTTCGTATGCGCAGCTCAGAGCGTGTTTTTCTGGGGAGGCGCTACGACCGCCAGCGCGTCGGGCACCGCTTTGAACGTCATACTTTCGCGCACGCCGAGGTAATCCCCGTCGAACTGGCAGGCGACCGGGCCGCCGGTCGAGGTGACCCGCAAGCAGGGCACGTCGTCCTCGGTGATGAGGTGGTCGAAGTCGAACTTGGGCCGCTTGGCGAACATCTGCCGCACGATGCGAAGGGTGGGGATTGTCTTCATGCTCTTGGGCGCGAACACGCCCAGGCCCGACTCGAAGGTGCAGCCGGGATTGGTCCACACCGGCCGCTCGTTGGCGAACGTCCACGGGCTGGAGTTGGACACGAACGCGAAACTCACCCCGGCGATAGGTTCGCGGCCGGGCAGTTCGAGCGTGAGCATCGGTTCGCGGCGCGTGTAGCCCCACACGGCGGGCACCGCTGCGCGAATGTAGCGCCACGCCGTGACCTTGCCGCCCTTGTCGCGTTCGGCCTCGACCGCGGCCACCACCTCGGCGTCGACCCCCATGCCGGTGTTGAACACCGCCCAGCGCTCGCCGCAGTCGATCAGGCCGATGCGGCGCCAGGTGTGGTGGTGGCGATAGTCGTCGAGAAGCTGGATGAGCTGGTTGGTGGCGGCCACCGGGTCCCGCGAGATGCCCAGCGACCGTGCCAGCACATTCGCCGAACCGCCCGGGACCACCGCGACCGCCGGCACCGGGCCGGTGTGCCCGGAAACCACACCGGGACGGCCGAGCAGGCCGTTGACCACCCCGCTCACCGTGCCGTCGCCGCCGTGCACCACCACCAGGTCGACGCCGTCCGCGACCGCCTTCTCCGCGAGTTCGGCGCCGTGTCCGCGGTGGCTGGTGTGTTCGACGGTGAGCTGCAGCCGGCTCTTGAGCGCGTTCGCCAGCAGGTCGCGACCGGCCGGGGTGGTAGTGGTGGCGGTGGGGTTCACGATCAGCACGGCGCGCATGGAGCACGAGCTTATGCGGGCCGGTTAAGGCCACGCTGTGGGGAACTCCCCGGCAGCCGGGTGACTACGCTGACGCGGGTGACAGCTTTCCGCCGCGACCCGGGGGCCGCGCCGGCCGCCGTGCGCGGCGCTGGCCTCCTCGTGGTGGTGCAGGGGTTGGCCGCGCTGGTGGTGGCGGCTGTGCTGGTGGTGCGGGGCGTCGCGGGCGCCGACCAGCGCGTGGTCAACGGGTTGGGCACGGCGGCGTTCTTCGTGCTGGTCGGCGCGGTTGTGCTGGCCGCCGGACGGGCGCTGACGGCCGGCAAGCGCTGGGGCCGCGGGCTGGCCGTGATCACCCAGCTGCTGCTGCTGCCGGTGGCCTGGTACCTAACGGTGGACTCGCACCGGCCCGGCTTCGGGATTCCCGCGGGCATCGCGGCGCTGACCGTGTTGGGCCTGCTCTTCAGCCCCCCGGGAGTCCGGTGGGCCGCCGGCGATCAGCGCGATTCCGCCAGCTCGGCCAACCGGGAGCCGGACAGCCGATAGGTGGTCCACTCGCGCTGGGGCTCGCCCCCGACACCGTCGTACAGCGTGAGGGCGTCGGCGTTCCAGTTCAGCACGGCCCAGGACAACCGCGAGTAGCCGTTGTCGACGCATTCGGCCGCCAGCGTCGCCAGCAGCGCGCGGGCCAGGCCGCGGCGGCGAAATCCCGGCCGCACGAACAGGTCTTCGAGGTAGATGCCCGCCACGCCGTCCCAGGTGGAGAAGTTGAGGAACCACAGCGCCATCGCGGCGATCTCGCCCTCGACTTCCGCGACATGCCCATACACCGTCGGGGCGGCTCCGAAAAGCGCTGCCGCAATTTGCTTTTCGGTGACCGTGCAGTGCTCGGCGGCGTGTTCGAATTCCGCCAATTCGTGGATCATTGCGGTGATTGCGGCGGCGTCTTCCGGCGTGGCGCGGCGAATGGTCATTGCTCGACGTCCAATGCGCGCAGGATCGTCGCGAATTTCGTTGTGGTTTCCGCGACTTCTTCGTCGGGGTCGGATTCGGCGACGATGCCGCCGCCGGAGCGGGCGAGCGCGGTGCGGCGGTCCGCCGACAGCTGCGCGCAGCGGATGGAGACCACCCAGCGGCCATCGCCCCGGGCGTCACACCAACCGACCGCCCCCGCATAGAACCCGCGGTCGCCTTCCAACTCGGCGATGAGCTCCACCGCGGCCTTGGTCGGCACCCCGCCGACCGCCGGGGTGGGATGCAGCGCCAGGGCCAAATCGATTGCCGTGGTGGACGTATCGCGAAGCCGAGCGCTGATCGGGGTGCACAGGTGCCACACTGCCGCGGTGCGGCTCAACTCGGGCTCGGCGGCGATCGTCAACTCGTCGCACAGCGGCTCGAGGGCGGCGCGAATGGCTTCGATGACCAGCTGGTGCTCGTGCCGGTCCTTGGCCGAACCCGCCAGCGCGGCGCCGTTGGCGGCGTCGACGTCCGGGTCGGCGGCGCGGGGCGCCGAACCAGCGAACGGCCGACACGTGACTCGATCTCCGTTGCGCGCCACCAGAAGTTCCGGGCTGGCGCCCACCAGCGCCACACCGGAGTACTCCTCGCCGGCAGCGGTCAGGTCGACCAGATATCCGTAGGCGGCCGGGTCCGCGGCGATGAGCCGGCGCAGGATCACGCGGGCGTCCAGGGGGGCGTCGGCGACCAGCCGCAGCGCGCGGGACAGCACCACCTTGCTCAGCAGGCTGTCGGGGTCGGTGAGCTGGTCGCGGGCCCGGCAGATGCGGCCGCGGTAGTCGGCCGGCGACGGATCGGCGGCGGCGACACGCACGCGCGGCAGCGGGCCGGTCGGCCAGTCGGGCGGCGCGTCGGTGCGCCGCACCGCGTCGGGCGTCAGCAGCGCTGCGGGCCGGTTCACGTCAAAAGGCAACGCGCCCAACACTATTGCGGCGGAGCCCGAACGCAGCGCGTCCTGCGCCGCCGCCACGTCGCGGTAGCGCTTTCGCACGCCCTCGGCGAGGAGGGTCTGCTTCGGTCCACACAGCGCGAACGGCGGTTGGGTGCTCACCCGGGTTTGATCGCCTGCGGCTGGGCGGTCAATCCGAGGGCGGCGAGCTGTCGCACGCCATGCTCGAAACCGCACACCGCGATGGAGCCGGCCAGCATCCAGAAACGGCTGCCCTCGACGAGCGGCAGCTCCACCCAGCGGGTGATGACCGAGCGGGAGAAGTGGCTGTGCCCGACGAACACCACGTCGCGGTCGCTCATGTGCTCCAGCGCGAACGCGACGGCACGGTCGGCGCGGTCGCTGACCTGCTGCACGCTCTCGCCACCGGGACAGCCGTGCGTCCAGACCAGCCAATCGGGCACCTTTTCGTGGATCTGCGGGGTCGTCAGCCCCTCGTAGGAGCCGTAATCCCATTCGGCGAGCAGGGGAGAGACCTCGTCGACGGCGAGGCCGGCCAGCTTCGCTGTGGTCAGGGCACGGATGCGCGGGCTGCTGATCACCAACGGGTCGGTGAGGTTCAGTTCTCTGAGGACGCGGCCCGCGAGCTCGGCCTGGACGCGGCCGGTGTCGGTCAGCTCGAGGTCGGTCCGGCCCGTGTGTTGGCCCGACTTCGACCACTCGGTCTCGCCGTGGCGGAGGAGGACCAGTCGATGATTGTGCAAGCCCATATCGACCGATTCTGCCGGACGACATGCCGGGCACGTCGGCCGCAGCGCGCGGCGGGCGAACGTGCCAGGATGGGCACTGTTGACCGCATGGCGACAATGCAGAGGGGAGAGCCGCGCCTATGGCCGCTAAGACCCGGGTACTGGCAGTGGCCAACCAGAAGGGCGGCGTAGCCAAGACGACGACGGTCGCCTCGCTGGGCGCCGCGATGGCCGACGAGGGACAACGCGTGCTCCTGGTCGACCTGGATCCGCAGGGCTGCCTGACCTTCTCGCTCGGCCAGGATCCTGACAAACTCCCGGTGTCGGTGCACGAGGTGCTGCTCGGTGAGGTCGAGCCCAGCGCCGCGCTGGTCACGACCATCGAAGGGATGACGCTGCTGCCGGCCAACATCGACCTGGCGGGAGCCGAGGCGATGCTGCTGATGCGCGCGGGTCGCGAGTACGCGCTCAAACGCGCGCTGGCCAAGCTCTCCGACGACTTCGACGTGGTCATCATCGACTGCCCACCGTCGCTCGGTGTGCTCACCCTCAACGGACTGACCGCCGCCGACGAGGTGATTGTGCCGCTGCAGTGCGAGACGCTCGCGCATCGCGGCGTCGGCCAGTTCCTGCGCACGGTCGCCGACGTCCAGCAGATCACCAACCCGGATCTGCGGCTCCTCGGCGCGCTGCCGACGCTGTACGACTCCCGCACCACCCACACCCGCGACGTGTTGCTCGACGTCGCCGACCGTTACGAAATGCCGGTGCTCGCCCCGCCGATACCCCGCACCGTGCGCTTCGCCGAGGCCAGCGCGTCGGGATCGTCCGTGATGGCGGGGCGCAAGAACAAGGGCGCGTCGGCCTATGCCGACCTGGCGAAGGCGTTGCTCAAGCACTGGAAGACCGGCAAGCCGCTGCCGACGTTCGCCGTCGAGGTGTAGTTCGGCGTCAGCCCAGGGCCGCCACGGTGTCGCCCCGCTGCTCGAACACCTGGGACCCCGCGACGGTCGGGACCACCGCCCGTCCGGGCGTACTCTGCGCCCGGTTGACCGGGATGTAGCGCTCGTTGGCGCCGCTGACCGGGTCGTAGACCCCGATCGCGCCGGTGACCGGCACCAGCAGGCGGCCCGCCATCATCGCGCCCGGCCCCAGCGGCGCCGTCGTGGAGCCGGCGGCGATCGTGTAGCGCAGCGACAGGTTGCTCGTCTGGAAGACCATGACGGAATCGCCGGTCCACCAAGTGATCAGGCTGCCCGCGTGCGTTACGGCCCCGGGGCTCGTCGGCGGCTTGGGCAGCAGTGCACTCGACACGGTGGTGCCGGTCTCGTCGATCACGTCCACCCGCGGCTGCGGGGACGGCAGGTACACCGCGGTGTTGCTTTCCCAGACGGCCAGTACCCGAGCGCCCGAATCCGCCGTGATCCCGGGTTCGGCCACGATGCGCTGCTGGGGTTCGTCGTCGTCCTTGCCCGGCCGCAGCAGCACTAGCCGCAGGTCGGCCTGGTTGACGCAGCTCTCCAGTACCGACACCGCCGAGGAGCTGGCCGCCGCCGAGACCAGCTTGCAGCCGGAGTGCAACCCGCGTGCCGAGGGCTTGACCCGGGCGTCCGTCTCGCCGTACGCCACCATCCGGACCATGTCGGAGCGCCACAGCTCCAGCCGGGTGTCGCCGGCCGCCAACACCGTCGTGCCGTCGGAGGACAGCTGCACATGAGGGTCGGCATAGCCGCTGCGGGCGGGCCCGCGGCGACCGGTGGACCCGTCAAGCGTGCTCGCCTGCCCGCACCCGCGATCGTCCCGGTAGACGGCGACGGCGTAGTGATACACCCAGGAGACCCCGCACAGGGCGGAGTCGCGCGCATAGCTCCATCGGGACTGGCCCGAGGCGGGGTCGCGCCCGTCGACCCGGCGGCCGTCGCCGGTGACGACCGTGCCGCCGACCGCCACGGGTGCAGTGGTGGCCGGACTGGACGCGGTCCACAGCTCCTTGAGCGTGGCCGGGACCTGCCGGGCCGGGCTCGGGTTGGGCGCCGGGACGGCGGCCGGCCGGCTGATGGTGGCCCGGGCGTCGCTGGTCCACCAGATCAGCGAGGCGACGGCGGCAACCGCGACCGCTATTGCCGCGGCGGCCAAGACGTCGCCCTTGGTCCGGCGTTCGGGTCTGACCATCCGCGGGCGGGCGACTCAGCTGGCGTTGGCGCCGGCTTCGGCGGGCTTGCGGCGCCGACGGCGGCGGCGGCTGGTCCCGCCGTTACCGGAAGCTTCCGCGGCGGCTTCGCCGCTGGGGACGCCGGCCGCGGCATTCCCGCCCGGGTGTGCGGTGGTGGGCTGGCCGCCGCGGGTGCGCCGCCGCGGCGCGCCGGAGCGGGCACGCCCGGACCGGTCGGCCTTCTGGCCGTCGCGCTCGCTGGTGCGGCGCTGGCCCTGCGGCTTCTTCGGCGAGCCGATGGCGCCGCCCGCGCCGGCCGGGATGCCCATCTCTTCGTAGAGGTGCGGCGAGTTCGAGTAGGTCTCGGCGGGCTCGGGGGTCTCCAGGCCCAGCGCCTTGTCGATCATCGACCACCGGGGCAGCTCGTCCCAGTCCACCAGGGTGACGGCGATACCCGTCTTGCCGGCGCGGCCGGTGCGGCCGATGCGGTGCACGTAGGCCTGCTCGTCCTCGGGGATCTGGTAGTTGATGACGTGGGTGATGTCGTCGATGTCGATGCCGCGGGCGGCCACGTCCGTGGCGACCAGGACGTCGATGTCGCCGCTGCGGAAGGCTTTGAGCGCCTTCTCGCGGGCGATCTGCCCGAGGTCGCCGTGCACGGCGCCGACCTTGAAGCCGCGCTCGGCCAGCTCGTCGGCGACCTTCTGGGCGGTGCGCTTGGTGCGGGTGAAGATCATCGTCGCGCCGCGGCCCTCGGCCTGCAGAATTCGGCTGACCATTTCGACCTTGTCCAGCGCGTGGGCCCGGTAGACGAACTGCTCGGTGGTGTCGTGCGTGGCGGCCGAGTGCGGCGCCTCCGCCCGGATGTGGGTGGGCTGGTTCATGAAGGTGCGGGCCAGCGTGATGATCGGGCCCGGCATGGTCGCCGAGAACAGCATGGATTGCCGGTCCTCGGGGATCTGGCGCAGGATGCGCTCGATGTCGGGCAGAAAGCCCAGGTCGAGCATCTCGTCGGCCTCGTCGAGGACCAGCATGGACAGCCCGCCCAGCTGCAGGTGGCCCTGCTGGGCCAGGTCGAGCAGCCGGCCGGGGGTGCCGACCACGACGTCGGCGCCGGCCTGCAGCGCCTCGAGCTGCGGCTCGTAGGCCCGCCCGCCGTAGATCGAGACGACGGACAGCCGGCGACCCTCGTCGGCGGTGAGGTACTTGGCCGCGGCGGCCAGGTCCTCGGTGACCTGCAGGCACAGTTCACGGGTCGGCACCACGACCAGGGCCCGTGGTGTGCCGTTGAGCTCCCGCACGCCGACTCCGGACGTGATGCGGTTCAGCAGCGGGACGCCAAAGGCGAGGGTCTTGCCCATGCCGGTGCGGGCCTGGCCGATCACGTCGTCGCCGGCGAGCGCCAGCGGCATGGTCAGTTCTTGGATGGCGAAGGGGCGTTCGATGCCCTTTTCGGCGAGGGCGCGGACGATTTCGTCGCGGACGCCGAGGTTGGCAAAGGTCATTTCAGTTGTGCTGGTGAGTTCGCTCATGCGTGGTTAGTAAGCCTTTCGGTGACGTATCGGGTTGTGTCGGTGTTTCTCTGTCGCGGTCACGCGCGCACGAGTTCCGACTCCGAATACGTCGCCGAGTCGCGGGCCCCTGCTCAATCTGGGCGGGCCAGCTGTGCACGCACATTTCGCAGATAGCGGCTTGGCAAAGAAATACAGCCGCTATCTACGTACATGATAGCTGGTCGACAACTGGCTCCCATTTAGCGCCAGGTCCGCCGACTACAGTGTTGCCATGACCCGGCCCTCTTCCCAGCCCGCAGCAGCCGAAGTGGAAGCCGACCAGGTGGACGATTCGCCCGCCCCGCGTCTGTCGGCCGACCACCCGGGCGTCAACGAGTTGTTCGCGGTCTTGGCGTACGGCGAGATCGCCGCGTTCTATCGGCTCACCGACGAGGCGCGGATGGCCCCCGACCTGCGCGGACGGATTTCCATGGCCAGCATGGCCGCCGCCGAGATGCAGCACTATGAGCTCCTGCGCGACGCCCTGGAGAGCCGGGGCGTCGACGTTGTGAAGGCCATGTCGAAGTACGTCTCGGCGCTGGAGAATTACCACCGGCTGACGATGCCCAGCACGTGGCTGGAGGCTCTGGTGAAGACCTATGTCGGCGACGCGCTGGCCGCCGACCTGTACCTGGAGATCGCCGACGGGTTACCCGACGAGATTGCCGACGTGGTGCGGGCGGCGCTGTCCGAGACGGGGCATTCGCAGTTCGTCGTCGCAGAGGTGCGCGCCGCCGTGACCTCCAGCGGCAAGCAGCGCAGCCGGCTGGCGCTGTGGTCGCGCCGCCTGTTCGGCGAGGCGATCACGCAGGCTCAGTACCTGCTGGCCGATCACGACGAGCTGGTCGACCTGGTGATGTCGGGAACCGGGGGCCTCGGCCAGCTCAACGCGTTCTTCGACCGGTTGCAGCACACCCACGACCGGCGGATGCACGAACTGGGTCTGAGCTGACGTTCAGCGGGTGCAGGTCGCCAGGCTCGAGTTGGTGGTCGACGCGGCCACCAGTTGACCGGCGGCGTTGACGATCGAGCAGTCGAGCCGGCCGTAGAAGCTGGTCGCGACGACCGATGGGTTCTGGACGCTCGGACTCAAGATCACCGCCTTGGTCCACGGCAGCGACACGTTGAACTCGGTCTGGGAGTAGCCGCTCCCGTCGGTGTAGACGATGTTCACCAGGTCCAGCAGCTGCTTGCTGCCGGTCACGCTGTAGACGACGGTGCGCGGGTTCAGCGCGGCAGGCGGGGGCGTCAGCGTCAGGGGCGGAGCGGCGGTGGGCGTTCCCGTTGGCGCCGGGCTCGGGGCGGCGCTGGGCGTGGTCACGGTGGTGACCGTTTCGGGCGGCAGCGTCGTGCGTGAGGGGCTGGGCTGGGCGCTGGGCGGGGTGGAGCTTCTGGTCGTCGCCGGCGCGGACGTCACCGGTTGGGGGGCGGGTGCCACGGTGGCCTTGGTTGAGGCGCTGTCGCCGCTGTTGATGATGACGGCGGTCGCGATCGCGCCGATGGCGACCACGGCGCCGAGGATCGCCGTGACCGGACGCCAGCGAAGCTCGGCCGGCCAGCCGGTCCAGGTGTAGTCGCCCTCGGGGTAGGCGTCGGCCCCGTAGAGCTCGTCGGTCTGGTCTTCGGGGTAATCCCGGACCTCGTCGAGATCGGCCAGTGTGGTACCCATGGGGCCGAAGGTAGCCATGTGAAAACACGAACCGGGTCGAGGACCCGGGTCTAGGCTCAGTCGCAAGCTAATCGTTATCTGCTCGCGACCGATGTTTCGCTGAGCGCGAACCGCGCTTCGGGGGCTGTCGCCGCAGCGGGCTCGCCGCGTCCACTAGCCTGCAGCTGACAGGTCTGTCGACTTCAATACCTACGGAAGGGGTGACCGTGGAGGTCAAGATCGGTATTACGGACAGTCCGCGCGAGCTGGTCCTCTCCAGTGCGCAGACGCCGGCCGAAGTCGAAGAGCTGGTCAGCGCCGCGCTGAGTGAGGGACCGGGCCTGTTGAGGCTCAACGACGAGCGGGGACGTCGCTTCCTCGTGCACACCAGCAAGATCGCCTACGTCGAGATCGGCCCCGCCGACGCGCGCCGGGTCGGCTTCGGCATCGGCGCCGAGGTCGGAAAGCCCACCGGCAAGGGCGCTAAAGGCGAGTAAGCGGCACGTGTGACAGCCCGCCCCAGGCGAACGCGACGGTGCCCTCGACGGCGTCCGCCTTGGAGATCGGGCGGTCGGAGTCGAGCCAGTAGCGCGCGCAGTCGACGCTGATGCCCACCAGTCCCACCGCGATCATCCGGGCGCGGTGCGGGTCGAGCCCCGAGTCCTCGCTGATCAAGGCGAACACCGCGTCGATGCACGATTCGGTGGCGACGCGCACCTGCGCGGCCACCTCGGGTTCCGTGACGTAGTCGTTCTCGAAGATCAGCCGGTAACCCTGGCTGTCGTGCTCGATGAAGTCGAAGAACGCCTGCACCGCCGCATGCAGCCGCCGGCGGTTGTCGGTGGTGGTGTTCAGCGCCTGCTGCACCCCCGAGACGAGGTTTTCGACGTGCCGGGCGAGCACGGCCAGGTAGAGCTCGAGTTTGCTCGAAAAGTGTTGATACAGAACCGGTTTGCTGACGCCGGCCCGGTCGGCGATCTCGTCCATGCCGGCCGCGTGGTAGCCGCGATCGACGAAGACGTCGCTGGCGACGATGAGCAGCTGACCGCGACGCTCATCCCGGGGCAACCGGTTGCCGCGCCGGCTCGAAGCCGCGATACCGTCCCCGGGCCGACTGCGGTCGGTCGATTTGACGGCACGCCGCGCCCCGGCCTTGGCGAGTTCGCTCATCGAGTCCTCATCTGATGTGTCGGCAACCGGCCGCCGGCACCACTGGCCGGCCGCGCTCGGCTCGTTGCGACAGACATTACTACCCACCCTGTCCCGGTGACCGTCGTCGCCGCCGTCGTGGCTGGCAGAAAGTGGTGTCGGGCGCAGCATTCGGGCGCGCCAAGGACGGCCCCGCTGCCGACTGTGTAATCCTGGGGCAATGACGTCCCAGCGGCCTACGCGCGGCACCGGTCGCGTCCCGGTGCTGCGGGACGAGTGGCGGGAACCGCTACGGGCGCTGCGTGACCCGATCGCACGCGACGGCGGACGGACCCGGGCCGACCGGGAGCGACCGCGCCAGTGGCGCAAACAGACGTGGCTGGGACGGTTCGTATCCACCTACGGCTGGCGCGCTTACGCGCTGCCCGTTCTGGTCGTGCTCACCGCGGTGGTCGTCTACCAGACGGTGACCGGCACCAGCGCGATGAAGCCGACGGCGAATCAGCCCATCCAGAGTCCGCAGGCGATGGAGGCCGTGGGCACCTCGATCATCGACGCGCCACCCCGCGGGCTCGCCGCGTTCGACGCCAACCTGCCGGCCGGGACGCTGCCGGACGGCGGCCCGTTCACCGAGGCGGGCGACAAGACCTGGCACGTGGTGCCCGGCACGACGACGCAGATCGGTCAGGGCACCGTGCGGGTGTTTCGCTACTCGGTCGAGGTGGAGGACGGCATCGACCCCACGATGATCGGTGGCGACGAGGCGTTCGCGCAGATGGTCGACCAGACGCTGGCCAATCCCAAAGGCTGGACGCACAATCCGCAGTTCGCTTTCGTCAGGGTGGACGGCGCGACTAAACCCGACTTCCGGATCTCCCTGGTGTCGCCGGTGACGGTCCGCGAGGGCTGTGGCTACGAATTCCGGCTCGAGACCTCCTGCTACAACCCCTCATTCGGCAAGGACCGGCAGTCGCGGGTCTTCATCAACGAGGCGCGCTGGGTGCGTGGGGCGGTCCCGTTCGAGGGGGACATCGGCTCCTATCGCCAATACGTGATCAACCACGAGGTCGGCCACGCCATCGGCTACGTCCGCCACGAGCCGTGTGAGCAACAGGGCGCTCTGGCGCCGGTGATGATGCAGCAGACGTTCTCCACGTCGAACAACGACGCCGCCCAGTTCGACCCGGACTTCGTCAAGGCCGACGGGAAGACCTGCCGCTTCAACCCCTGGCCGTTCCCGATCGCCTAGCCGCTCGGCACGTTGAATTCATTGCCGTCCACTTCGGCGGCTGCTGGGATGATGGTGGTGGACAACCGCGACGCGAGACCGAGGAGGAGCGGGTGCCGACACCGCAGACAGCACTGCCGCCTCTCGTCGAGCCGGCAGACCAGCTGACCCGCGATGAGGTGGCCCGTTACAGCCGGCACCTGATCATCCCCGACCTGGGAGTGGACGGGCAGAAGCGGCTCAAGAACGCGAAGGTGCTGGTGATCGGCGCGGGCGGGCTCGGCGCGCCGGCGCTGCTGTACCTGGCCGCTGCCGGCGTCGGCACGATCGGCATCGTCGACTTCGACGTCGTCGACGACTCCAACCTGCAGCGCCAGATCATCCACGGCGTGGCCGACGTCGGGCGCTCCAAGGCGCAGTCGGCGAGCGAGTCGATCGCCGCGATCAACCCGTTGGTCCGGGTGCGCCTGCACGAGTTCCGGCTGGACTCGAGCAACGCCGTCGACCTGTTCTCGCAGTACGACCTGATCCTGGACGGCACCGACAACTTCGCCACCCGGTATCTGGTCAACGACGCCGCCGTGCTGGCCGGCAAGCCGTACGTGTGGGGATCGATCTACCGATTCGAGGGCCAGGTCTCGGTCTTCTGGGAGGACGCGCCGGGCGGGCGGGGCCTCAACTACCGCGACCTCTACCCGGAGCCGCCGCCACCCGGCACGGTGCCGTCGTGCGCCGAAGGCGGCGTGCTGGGCATCGTCTGCGCCTCCATCGCGTCGGTGATGGGCACCGAGGCGATCAAACTCATCACCGGGATCGGCGAATCGCTGCTGGGCCGGTTGATGATCTACGACGCCCTGGAGATGTCCTACCGCACCATCACGATCCGCCGGGACCCCGACGACGCCTTCCGCCCGAAGATCACCGAGCTGATCGACTACGAGCAGTATTGCGGTGCGGCCCCCGACGACGCCGGTGCAGTTGTCACCGGCTCCGCGATCACCCCGAGGGAATTGCGCGAATTACTGGATTCGGGAAAGAAACTGGCGTTGATCGACGTTCGTGAGCCCGTCGAGTGGGAGATAAACCACATCGATGGGGCCCAGCTGATCCCGCAGTCGTCGATCAACTCTGGTGAGGGTCTGGCAAAGCTGCCGCAGGACCGTATGCCGGTGCTGTACTGCAAGACGGGGGTGCGCTCGGCCGAGGCGCTGGTGGCGGTGCGAAAGGCCGGATTCCCCGACGCGGTGCACCTGGAGGGCGGCATCGTGGCGTGGGCGCAGCAGATGCAACCCGACATGGTGATGTACTGACCCGATAGGGCACGTGACCTCGTCTAGGCTACCCGTGTGACTGTCGAACCACCGCCGGAGCATGTGCTGGCGGCGTTTGGTTTGACCGGCGTCAAGCCCGTCTATCTGGGCGCTAGCTGGGAAGGCGGCTGGCGCTGCGGTGAGGTCGTCCTGTCGCTGGTGGCCGACCACGCCCGGGCGGCCTGGTCGGCCCGCGTGCGGGAGACCCTGTTCGTCGACGGTGTTCGGCTGGCCCGCCCGGTCCGCTCGACGGACGGGCGTTACGTGGTTTCCGGATGGCGGGCGGATACCTTCGTCGCCGGCACACCCGAACCGCGGCACGACGAAGTCGTCTCGGCGGCGGTGCGCCTGCACGAGGCGACCGGCAAACTGGAACGCCCCCGATTTCTCACCCAGGGCCCCACCGCGCCGTGGGGCGACGTGGACATCTTCATCGCCGCCGACCGTGCCGCCTGGGAGGAGCGGCCGCTGGCCTCCGTGCCCCCGGGCGCCCGCACCGCGCCGCCGACGGCCGACGCGGAGCGGTCGGTGGAGCTGATCAACCAGCTGGCCACCCTGCGCCGTCCGACCAAGAGCCCGAACCAGCTGGTGCACGGAGACCTTTACGGGACAGTGCTTTTCATCGGCACCGCCGCCCCGGGAATCACCGACATCACCCCGTACTGGCGGCCCGCGTCGTGGGCGGCGGGCGTCGTCGTCGTCGACGCCCTGTCCTGGGGCGAGGCCGACGACGGACTCATCGAACGTTGGAACGCGCTGCCGGAGTGGCCGCAGATGTTGTTGCGCGCCTTGATGTTTCGCCTGGCGGTCCATGCGTTGCATCCGCGATCCACCGCCGAGGCATTCCCCGGGCTGGCCCGCACCGCGGCGCTGGTGCGGCTGGTGCTCTAGCGCGCGAAGTCGTAACGCACCTCGCGCAACGCGATCCGGCCATCGGTGGCCAGGACCCCTTCGGCCCGCAGCAGCTCGAGCTGCCGGGTGCTCAGATGAGGCGCCGGGCGACCCGATGCGGTGATCACCCGGTGCCACGGCAGGTCCGAGGAGTCGGTCCGCATGATCCAGCCGACGATGCGCGGGCTGGAAAGCCCTGCGACGCCGGCGATGTCGCCGTAGGTGGCGACCCTGCCCGGTGGAATCGCCGCGACCAGCGCGCGCACCCGCTCGACCTGCTCATCGGTGACCGCCGCCACGATCAGCGGGCTTCCAGCAGCTCGCGCGTCAGCGCCGCCACCTCCGCGGGCGCGGCGTAGGGCACCATGTGGTTGCAATCGAAATCCAGCAGCCGGAAATCCGATCCCAACCGGTCCTGCAGCCCGGCGATGAGGTGGTCGCCGACGTACGGCGGCGAGGTGCGCTTGGCCCGCACCAGGACCGTCGGCGTCCCGGCCGGCGGGAACACGATGTCGCGGGCCAACTCGCTCCAGTACGACATCATCGCCGGCAGGCTCACCCGCCAGCCGTACCGGCCGCCCGGCAGCTCGATCAGATGCTCGTCGATCTCGGCGTCGAGCAGCGCGGGGTCGACGTCCGACCAGGAGCCGTGCAGCTTTTCCAGGCGCGCTTCCTCGGCGTCGGGGTAGTCGGGCGAGGCCAGCATCGCGTCGGCGATCTGCCGCATCCACGCGCCGTCCAATCCGACCGCCGGGTCCAGCAGCAGCAGCGCCGCCACCCGGTCCGGCCGCATCGCGGCCAGCTGCATGGCGAGTGCGCCGCCGAAGGAGTGCCCCACCACCAGCACCGGCGCCTCGGCGTCGTCGTCGAGCAGCGCGGCCATCGCCGCAACGTTGGCGTCGATGGTCCACGGCGCCGCCCATGACGACCGGCCGTGACCGATCAGATCCGGTGCGGCGAAGGTGATTTCGGGTAGGAGGCCGGCCAGCTGCTGCCACCGCTGCCCGTGGCCGGTCAAGCCGTGCAGCGCCAGCACTTGCACCGGCCCCGGCGGGCCGTAGCGGTGCACATGGAGATCCGCGGTCACCCGTCGATCGTGCCAGTCACCGCCACGGCCATCCGCGCGCGGGCGGGTCAGCGTTCGTCCCACTCGTCCTCGGTGGGGACGACGTAGGCCTGCTCGATCACGTCGGCCTCGTTGGCCTCGCGGTCGGCAGCGGTCAGATACTCGGTGTCCAAGCCGACTTCGTCGTCGAAGTCGACGGGCTGCAATTGTTCCGCGGCGTCACCTTCGGGCGCTTCGTCGCTGGGAAAACCGGGTTCGACGTTCGTCACGATCACCTACCTCCTCACCGTTCGTCGGGCTGCGTGCGGTCTCCAGCCTAGGGGTCGGCGGCGACGCGGGCCGGGCGGCTTGTCAGACCCTGGTGATTGCATGCAGCCATGTCGTACACCTGGGACACCGAGGCGCGGGCTCTGCTGGCGCCCGGCGTGCGCGGGCCGGTCCGAGTGTTGGGCGGGCCCGGCACCGGTAAGAGCAGCCTGCTGGTCGACGCCGCGGTCGCCCAGATCGACGCGGGTCTCAACCCGGAATCGGTTCTGCTGCTTACCGGTTCCGGCCGGCTGGGCATGACGGCGCGCAGCACCTTGACGACGGCGTTGTTGCGGGCGCGCTCGACCGGGCCCTGCCGGGCCGCAGTCCGCGAACCGTTGGTGCGCACCGTGCACGGTTACGCCTACGCGGTGTTGCGGCGGGCCGCCGAGCGTGCCGGTGACGCGCCCCCGCGGCTGGTCACCAGCGCCGAACAGGACGCGATCATCCGGGAGCTGCTGGCCGGCGACCTCGAGGACGGGCCGCGCGCGGCGACGGCGTGGCCCACCCACCTGAAATCCGCGCTGGCCACCGCGGGCTTCGCCACCGAGCTGCGAAACATGCTGGCGCGCTGCGCAGAACGTGGTGTTGATCCGCAGGAACTCGAGCGCCTGGGCCGCCGGTGCCGGCGCCCGGAATGGACGGCCGCCGGCCAGTTCGCCCGGCAGTACGAGCAGGTGATGCTGCTGCGGGCGGCGGTCGGGACGGCTGCGCCACAGGCGACAACGCCCGCGCTGGGCGCCGCGGAACTGGTGGGCGCCGCCCTGGAGGCCTTCGCGGTCGATCCCGAGCTGCTGGCCGCCGAGCGGGGCCGGGTGCGGCTCTTGTTGGTCGATGACGCTCAGCAGCTCGACCCGCAGGCGGCCCACCTGGTCCGGGTGCTCGCGGCGGGCGCCGAGCTGGCCGTGATCGCCGGCGATCCCAATCAGGCGGTGTTCGGTTTCCGGGGCGGCGAATCCGCCGGCCTGCTCCACGGGGATTCGCCTGCGGTGACGTTGACGGTCTCGCATCGCTGCGCCCCGGCGGTGGCGCGCGCCGTCAGCGGCATCGCGCATCGACTGCCCGGCGGCAGCGACGGCAAGCGGATCGAGGGTAGCGGGCCCGACGAGGGCTCGGTCGCGGTGCGCCTGGCGGCGTCGGCGCACGCGGAGGCGGCGATGATCGCCGACGCGCTCCGGCGTGCACACCTGGTCGACGGGGTGCCGTGGTCGCAGATGGCGGTCGTCGTCCGATCGGTGCCACGGGCCGGCGCGTTGTTGCCCCGCGCGCTGGCCGCCGCCGGGGTGCCGGTGGCCGCGCCCGCGACCAGCGGACCGCTGTCCGGCGAGCCCGCGGGCCGGGCGCTGCTCACCGTCCTGGCCGCCACCGCCGACGGGCTCGACGGCGAACGGGCCCTGGCGTTGCTGACCGGTCCCATCGGTCGGGTCGACCCGGTTTCGCTGCGCCAGCTGCGCCGAACGCTGCAGCGCGCCAACCCCGGTCGCGCGCCGGGCGATGTCGCGGACCTGCTGGCCGAGGCGCTGTCCGCTGACCCGCCGCCATCGGGCCCGCAGTTCCGCCCGGTGCAGCGGGTGCGTGCGGTGCTGGACGCGGCGGCGCGCTGCCATCGTGCGGGACAAGACCCGCGCTACACGCTGTGGGCCGCCTGGAACCGGTCCGGCCTGCAGCGTCGCTGGCTGTCGGCCGCCGAGCGCGGCGGCACCGCCGGCGCCCAGGCCACCCGGGACCTGGAGGCGGTGACCGCGCTGTTCGACATCACCGATCAGTACGTGTCCCGCACGTCGGGTGCGTCGCTGCGCGGCCTTGTCGAGCACATCGCCGCGCTGCACCTGCCGAGCGTGAACCGGGAGCCGGTGTCACCCGTGGAGCAGGTGCGGGTGCTCAGCGCGCACGCCGCGCTGGGACACGAATGGGACCTGGTGGTCATCGCCGGGCTGCAAGAGGGATTGTGGCCCAACACGGTTCCGCGCGGCGGTGTGCTGGGCACCCAGCGGTTGCTGGACGTGCTCGACGGCGTCACCGAGGACGCGTCGGTGCGGGCGCCGCTGCTGGCCGAGGAACGCCGGCTGCTGGTGGCGGCGATGGGCCGGGCCCGCCGCCGGTTGCTGGTCACCGCCGTAGACGGCGACTCGGACCGCGGGGACAACGAGGCCGCGCTGCCGTCGTCGTTCTGCTACGAGCTCGCCCCGTGGACCGATGTTGACGGCGATCCCGCTGCCGCGCAACCCATCTCAGCGCCCCGGGTGCTATCCGCTGCCGCGCTGGTCGGCCGGCTGCGCGGCGTCGCGTGCGCGCCCGACGGCACGATCGACGACGCCGCCCGCGCTTGTGCCGCAACGCAATTGGCGCGCCTCGCCCGCGCCGGCGTCCCGGGCGCCGACCCGGCCGGCTGGCACGGCCTGATCCCCGTCAGCACCAGCGAACCCCTGCATGGCGACGACGATGCCGTCACCTTGACCCCGTCGACCCTGCAGATGCTCAACGACTGCCCGCTGCGCTGGCTGGCCGAACGGCACGGCGGCACCAACCCGCGCGACCTGCGTTCCACCATCGGCTCGGTGCTGCACGCCCTGGTCGCCGAACCGCAGCGGAGCGAATCGGAATTGCTGGCCGAGCTGGACCGGGCCTGGCGCCATCTGCCCTTCGAGGCCGAGTGGCATTCGGCCAACGAACTGGCCCGCCACCGCGCGATGATTGAGGCCTTCGTCGAGTGGCGGAAGCAGACCCGGGGCGTGCTGACCGAGGTGGGCGTCGAGGTCGAGATCGACGGCATCCTGGCAACATCCGACGACGGCGATGGCGGCGACGTCCGGCTGTGCGGCCGGGTCGACCGGCTGGAGCGCGATGCAGCCGGCCGGCTGGTGATCGTGGACATCAAGACCGGCAAAACGCCGGTCAGCAAGGACGACGCCCAACAGCACGCCCAGCTGGCGATGTATCAGCTGGCCGTGGCCGAGGGCATGGTGGCCGCGGGTTCGGAGCCCGGTGGGGCGCGGCTGGTCTACCTGGGCAAGCCCGGGGCGTCGGGCGCCACCGAGCGCGAGCAGGATCCGCTGACACCGGCCGCCCGCGACGAGTGGCGCCGGCTGGTTCGGCGCGCCGCCGGGGTGACCGCCGGGCCGCGGTTCATCGCCCGGCGCAACGACGGCTGCTCGCACTGTCCGCTGCGGCCTTCATGTCCGGCCCACGCCGACGGGGCGGCGCAGTGAACCCGCGCTACAGTCCGGCCGAATTGGCCGGTGCGCTCGGGCTTTTCCCGCCCACCGAGGAGCAGTCCGCCGTGATCGCGGCACCGCCCGGGCCGCTGGTCGTCATCGCCGGTGCCGGCGCGGGCAAAACCGAGACCATGGCCGCGCGGGTGGTGTGGCTCGTCGCCAACGGCTACGCCGAACCCGGCCAGGTGCTCGGATTGACGTTCACCCGCAAGGCCGCCGGCCAGCTGTTGCGCCGGGTCCGGTCCCGGCTGGCCCGGCTGGCCGGCGTCGGCTTGGGTCCCGACGGCGCGGCCCCCGCGGAGCCGGCGGGCGCGCCGACGGTCAGCACCTACCACGCGTTCGCCGGTTCGTTGATCCGCGACTACGGTCTGCTGCTGCCCATCGAGCCCGACACCCGGCTGCTCGGCGAGACCGAGCTGTGGCAGCTGGCGTTCGACGTGGTCAGCGGGTACCGGGGCGAGCTGCGCACCGACAAGACCCCCGCCGCGGTCACGTCAATGGTGCTGCGGTTGTGGGGTCAGCTAGCCGAACACCTGGTGGACACCCGCCAGCTCGGCGATACCCACGTGGAGCTGGAGCGGCTGATCCACGCGCTGCCGCCGGGCCCCTATCAGCGCGACCGCGGCCCCAGCCAGTGGTTGCTGCGGCTGCTGGACACCCAGACCCAGCGGGCCGAGCTGGTGCCGCTGCTCGACGCGCTGAACGAGCGCATGCGTGCCGCGAAGACGATGGACTTCGGCGTGCAGATGGCCTGCGCGGCGCGGCTGGCGGCGAACTTCCCGCAGGTCGGTGCCGACCTGCGCGGCCGCTACCGGGTGGTGCTGCTCGACGAATACCAGGACACCGGCCACGCCCAGCGGGTCGCCCTGTCGGCTCTGTTCGGCGGTGGCGTCGACGACGGATTGGCCCTGACCGCCGTCGGCGATCCGATCCAGTCGATCTACGGCTGGCGCGGCGCCTCGGCGACCAATCTCCCGCGCTTCACCACCGACTTCCCCCTCTCCGACGGCGCCCCGGCGCCGGTCCTGGAGCTGCGGACCAGCTGGCGCAACCCGCCGCGGACCCTGCAACTGGCCAACGCGATCTCGGCGGAGGCGCGCCGCCGGTCGGTCGCGGTACACGCGCTGCGGCCGCGCCCGGACGCCCCGCCCGGAACCGTCCGCTGCGCGTTGCTTCCCGATGTGCACGCCGAGCGCGAGTGGATCGCCGACGAGCTCG
>NZ_LZKF01000166.1:0-30720 GCF_001672665.1 Mycobacterium sp. E2238
TGCGGTTGTCGGCCGCCCAGGTCGCGCCCGCCCCGATGTCGGCGATCTGGTCCGGATACAGCTCGCCGGTGCGCAGGTCTTTGAAGCGCAGCGTATAGCGTTCGTCGCCGATGGTGTCGACGGAATATGCCAGCAGATTTCCGTCCAGGCTGACGGTGGCGGCACCGAGCGCGAAGAACTCGTGACCCTGCGCCTCGGCGTTCGAGTCGAGCAGGATCTGCTCGCCGGGTATTTCGGTGTCCTCTTCCAGTGTCGGCGGATCCCAGTCATCGGGATCGCTCACCGGACAACGGCACTGGACGCGGTACTGCTTTCCTTCGAAGGTGCGGGCGTAGTACCACCAGTCGCCCTGTCGCGTCGGAACCGACAAGTCGGTCTCCTTGGTACGCGCCTTGATCTCATCGAAGATCTTCTGCCGCAAGGGTTCTAGATCGGCTGTCATCCGGTCGACGTAGTCGTTTTCCGCCTCAAGGTAGGCGACGACTTCGGGGTCCGACTTGTCGCGCAGCCACTCGTAGGGGTCGATGAAGACGTCTCCGTGATGCTCGCGTCGGGTCTCCTCGCGCTTGGCGACGGGCGGCGCCGACGCGCTGGCGCCTGTATCCGTCATGCGCCGATCCAGTCGCCGAAACTCAGGCCGGAAATGCGTTCGTAGGCATCGATATAGCGGCCGCGAGTGGCATCGATGATGTAGTCGGGCAGCGGTGGCGGTGGTTGCGAACCATGGCGGTCCCAGCCCGACTCGGGGCTGGTGAGCCAGTTACGGACGAATTGCTTGTCAAAGCTCGTCTGCACAACCCCGACCCGGTAATCCTCGGCCGGCCAGTATCGCGAGGAGTCCGGCGTGAAGATCTCATCGGCCAGAAGCAGATTGCCGTCGCGGTCGGTGCCGAACTCAAACTTCGTGTCGGCGATGATGATTCCCCTCGTCAGAGCGTGGTCGGCGGCCTGAACATAGATCTGCAGCGTGCGGTCGCGCAGCTGGTTGGCATAAACCCCGCCCACTAATTCGATCACCCGGTTGAACGAGATGTTCTCGTCGTGATCCCCCAGCGCCGCTTTAGTGGCGGGGGTGAACAGTGGTTCGGAGAACTTGCTGGCCTCGACGAGGCCGGGAGGCAGGGTGATGCCGCAGACCTTCCCGGTCGCCTGATAGTCCAGCAATCCCGACCCGGTGAGGTAGCCGCGCGCAACGCACTCCACCGGCAGCATCTCCAGCCGCCGCACCACCAGGGCACGGCCAAGGACCTCCTCGGGGATCCGTGGGTCATCCGGTGGCCCGGCCAGGTGATTGGGAGCGTCGACAAGGCCGAAGAAGAAGACGCTCATCGCGGTGAGGATGCGGCCCTTGTCCGGGATGATGCTGTCCAGGACGTAGTCGTACGCCGAGATCCGGTCAGTGGCGACCAGCAGCAGATGTTCCTGGTCGACGCCATAAATCTCGCGGACCTTGCCGCTGGCCAGGTGCCGGTAGTCGGACAGTGCGGGGCGCATCGGGTCAGCCTATCGGGCACCCGGGAAGGGGCCGCGCGTCGGGAGCTGTGCTGGGATCGAGACTATGACCCCGCGGTTTTTGCCCTACTCCACCCGACCCGGCCGGCTGATGGTCCAGCTGCTCAGCGACTTCGCCGTCGTCCTGTGGACCGCTATCTGGCTGCTAGTCGGACTGGCGGTTTACGACGCCGTTTCGACGATCGCGGACGCCGGCCGGCAAGTCGAGAGCGGCGCGCATGGCATCGCCGGCAATCTGGCGTCGGCCGGCCACGGCGCCCAGCAGATCCCTTTGGTGGGGGACGCGGTCAGCCAGCCGCTGAACTCCGCCAGCCAGGCGGCGCTCGATCTTGCGGGCGCGGGCCACGACTTGGACTCCACCGCCAGCTGGCTTGCGGTCCTGCTGGCGATGGCCATCGCCGCCGTCCCCATCCTCGTCGCGGACGTGCCGTGGCTTCTCCTGCGGCTGCGGTTCTTTCGACGGAAGTTGACCGTCACCGCGTTGGCCGCGACCCCGGCCGGTGAGCAACTCCTTGCCTTGCGGGCATTGACGAACCGTCCGCCGGGAAAGCTCGCCGCGGTCAGCGCGGATCCGGTCGGTGGGTGGCGCCGGGAGGATCCGCTCACCATCCGGGCCCTGGCCGCGCTCGAACTACGCGCGGCCGGCATCTCGATCGGCGGCCTGTAGCAGCGCGCGGCCCAGGAGCAACAACCCGGCGACGACGACAACGAGCCACGCCGCCAACGCATCCCAAAAGAAGACGAGCGAAACGGTCAGCAATGACCGCTGGCCGATCTCGTTGGCCATGGCGTAGCTGGCCGCGGAGTACATGCCCAGCGGGAACACGAGCGCCCACCACACCCCGGCGAAGCGCAACATGTTGGGACGCCTGCTGATCCGGTGCAGGCCGAAGTAGATCAGTGGCGGTATCCACAGGGTGGCCGTCACCCACGTCACGACCGTGACGATGCGCACGGGGCCGGCCAGCCACGCGGGGGCCACGGCGTGGATGTTGTCGCCGGCCAGCGTCGCAATCGCCATGCCGCCCATCAGGATCCAGGTGTCCGGCTCGAATCCGTCCCGGTCCTGTCGCTCGTTGATTACCCGCCACAGGATCAACCAGGTCATCAGGCCATAGATGAGGATCGCCGCCACCCAAACGGCCACGGCTACGGTCAGCCACCACCGATGACCGGTTTCATACGCCGCCCGGGCGATGACGATCGCCAGCCCGGAGCTTCCCACGCTACCCAGTTCCCACGCCCCGTGGGCGTGGTCGCGCAGCGCCGGCCAGCGGCGCGCCAACATGTTCCGCGCGGTGAGCCCGACCAGCACCAACCAGGACGAGAGCCCTACCGCGCCGAGCACCCGCAGGACCCACACGCTGGACGACAACCGGGTGTCGATCACCGCGCAGGCGGCAACGAAGGTGAACAACCGAAGGGTGACATCAGGATCCGCCAGATCCCAACGCAACTTCTCGCGCCTGGCGACGGTTGTCGTGGCCACCAGCGCTACCAAGAACACGAGGCCGACGGTGGCGACGACGCCCAGCGTGTCACTGATCCAGCGGTAGCCGTGGTTGTGCGCGGCGATCGACAGGATTCCGGTCGCCATGACCGCGGCGAAGACGTCCGGCGTCGGCTCGGCCTCGGCGCGTCGGATCGTCACCGTTCCTCGAGGAGTTCCACAACCAGGTGCCGGATGCCGGTATGCCGATTACTGCGAGCCCATTCGACCGGCCGCACAACCCGCACGCCGCCGAACCGGGAGAACAGCTCCTCATAGAGCACGCGCAGTTCCAGCCTTGCCAGGTTGGCACCCAGGCAGTAATGCACGCCTTGACCGAACCCCAAGTGCGGGCTGGGCTTTCGGGCAACATCAAACTCGTCGGCGCGCTCGAATACCGCGGGGTCACGATTCGCCGAGCCCTCCCAGATCTGGATCTTCTGGCCCGCCTCGATCGGCTGCCCGCCGAGCGTCGCGTCGCGGGTAGCGGTGCGCCGCTTGGACGGCGACGGCGACGTCCACCGCACGATCTCCTCGACGGCGGTCGGCAGCGCGTCGAGATCCGCTCGCAGCGCACGTAATTGCTCGGGATGGTTGGCCAGCGCCAGCAGCCCTCCCGCGACCGCGTTGCGCGTCGTCTCCGCGCCGGCACTGAACAGCAGGCTGAAGAACAGGTAGAGCTCGAGATCCGATAGGGACGGCGCATCCGCGTCGTCGACCATCGCGTTCGCCACGACCGACAACATGTCGTCGGTTGGCTCAGCCCGCTTCGACGCGATCAGCTGCTGGCCGTATTCGTACATCCGCGACCCGGCCTCCTCCACCGACAGCTGCGACATCGTGGCCTTGCGCGAGCCGCCGAAGTCGAATTGCGGCTCGATGGCCTCGAACAGCCAATGTCGTTCGGATTCGGGCACTCCCAACAGGATGCAGATCATCTGCATCGGCAGCTCGGCGGCGATGTCGACCAGGAAGTCGAACGGTTCGCCGGGTACCACGGCGTCCAGCAGCCGGCGCGTCCGCGCCCGCAGATCGTCTTCGACCAGCCGGATCATTCGCGGTGTCAGCCCGGAGCTGACGAGTCGCCGTATCTGTGAGTGGCGCGGGTCGTCCATCATGTTGAGTACTTGCCCGGCGATGGACAGATCCTGTAGCAGGGTGCCGCCATACGGTCGGCCGCCGCCCGTGACGGAGGAGTAGGTCGCCGGATCCTTCAGTACCTCAAGCGTTTCCGCATAGGTGGCGACGGACCAGAAGCCCTCGCCGTCGGGGGTGTTGTCGGTCGGCTCGTGCCAGTACACCGGCGCCTCGCGGCGGTGGATGGCGAACAAGTCGTGCGGAAATCCGTTGGCGAAATTGTCCAGATCGGTGAAGTCGATCCCCGCGAGCGCGCCGGCGAGGGTCACAGGATCGCGCCCGGGGCGTACTTGGCGGCGTCCGGGTAGCGGCTTACCAGCGCGTCCACCGCAGCGGCCACCTCGTCCACCTGATCGCCGGCGGCGCCGATGAACGCCTTCTTGTCGGCCAGCGCCGCATCCAGCGCAGCCCGGTCCAGCGGCAGTCGCTCGTCGGCGGCCAACCGCTCCAGCAGATCGGGCTCCGCGCCCTGCTCCCGCATGGCCAGCGCCGTCGCGACCGCGTGCTCTCGGATCACATGGTGCGCGGCCTCGCGCCCCATCCCCGCGCGGACCGCCGCGATGAGGACCTTGGTCGTGGCCAAGAACGGCAGGTAGCGATCCAGCTCGCGGCTGATCACCGCGGGGTAGGCACCGAACTCGTCGAGCACGGTCAAGAACGTCTCGATCTGCCCGTCTATGGCAAAGAAGCTGTCCGGCAACGCAACTCGGCGCACCACCGAGCAGAACACGTCGCCCTCGTTCCACTGCGCGCCCGCAAGCTCGGCAGCCATCGAGGCGTAACCGCGCAGCACCACCTGCAGCCCATTGACCCGTTCGCAACTGCGGGTGTTCATCTTGTGCGGCATCGCCGACGAGCCGACCTGGCCCGGAGCGAATCCCTCGGTGACGAGCTCGTGCCCGGCCATCAGCCGGATCGTATGGGCCATCGACGAGGGTCCGGCGCCGAGCTGCACCAGCGCGGAGAGCACGTCGTGGTCGAGCGACCGCGGATAAACCTGCCCGACGCTGGTCAAAACCGTTGCAAAGCCCAGGAATTGGGCCACGCGACGTTCGAGTTCTGCCAGCTTTACCGCGTCGGCGTCGAGCAGGTCCAACATGTCCTGGGCGGTGCCCATCGGTCCTTTGATACCGCGCAGCGGGTAGCGGTCGATCAACTCGCGCAGCCGCGTCAACGCGATCAGCGTCTCTTGCGCGGCGGATGCGAACCGCTTGCCCAAGGTGGTGGCCTGCGCGGCGACGTTGTGGCTGCGCCCGGCCATCACCAGATCGCGGTAGGACACCGCACGTTCGGCGAGCCGCGCCACCACCGCGATTCCATGGGAGAAGACCAACTCCAGGGACCGCCGAATCTGCAACTGCTCCACGTTCTCGGTCAAGTCGCGGCTGGTCATGCCCTTGTGCACGTGCTCGTGACCGGCCAGCGCGTTGAACTCCTCGATGCGGGCCTTGACGTCGTGGCGCAGCGACCGCTCGCGCTCCGCGATCGAGGCCAGATCGACGTCCTCGAGCACCCGCTCGTAGTCGGCGATGGCGTCCTGCGGAACGTCCACCCCGAGCTCCGCCTGGGCGCGCAGCACGGCCAGCCACAGCCGGCGTTCCGCGACGACCTTGGCCTCCGGCGACCAGATCGCGACCATTTCCGCGCTGGCATACCGGGCGGCCAGGACGTTCGGAATGCTCACAGACATAGAGCTTACGATCCGGCGCCCATACCCTGGGCAGGATGTACTTCGCCGGCGTCGATCTCGCCTGGGCCGGGCGCAATCCCACCGGGGTCGCGGTCGTCGACGCCGGGGGCCGCCTCGTGCACATCGACGCGGTCGGCGACGACGCGGCGGTGCTCGCCGCCTTGTCGCCCTATGTGCGGGGGCAGTGCCTGGTGGGATTCGACGCGCCGCTGGTGGTGACCAACCCGACCGGCCAGCGACCCGCCGAAGCGGCGCTCAACCGCGACTTCCGCAAGTTTCAAGCCGGGGCGCACCCGGCCAACACGGCGAAACCGGAATTCGCCGACGGTCCGCGTGCGGCGCGACTGGCGCGCGCCATGGGCCTCGACATGGACCCGCGGTCACCTGCGTCCCGGCGTGCCATCGAGGTCTACCCGCATCCGGCAACCGTGGTGCTGTTCCGGCTGGTACGAACGCTCAAGTACAAGGCGAAGCCCGGCCGCGGCGTCGATCAGCTCAAATCCGAGCTGCTCTTGCTGATGGACGGCATCGAGAAGCTCGCGCACGCTGCGGTGCCCTTGCATGTGGCGGGCAATGAAGAGTGGGCCAGGCTGCGCAAACGCGTAACCACCGCCGAGCGCAAAAGCGAGCTGCGCCGCGCCGAGGATCCCGTCGACGCCGTCGTCTGCGCCTATGTGGCGCTCTATGCGCAGCGCTGTCCGGCGGACGTGACGATTTACGGCGACTTCGCCACCGGGTACATCGTGACGCCTTCGCTGCCGGCCGACCGCACGGGCCGCTGATCTATGGGGGCAAGCACCTCGATGAGATCGACCACCGTCCCCAGCGCCGCCGCGCGGGGATCGCGGCCCTCGACCAACGCGGACACCACGGAGCCGTCGACCGCACAGATCAGCGTGCACACCAGCTCGATGTGCACCGTGCGGCCCGATCGCTCGATGGCCTCGGCGACGGCCTCGGCGCGCTGCCGCAGGCTGCGACGCATGGTCTCGCGCAATGCGGGCAGCCGGGTGCACGCGATGTGTCGCTCGTAGCGCGAGATCAACTGGTCGCTGAGTCCGGGGCTGGACACGTCGCCGACAAGCAGATCGACCAACACCTCGGCGATGGTCTCCGGTCCGCGGCGCCGGCGGGAAAGGGCGGTAACCCGCGACCGCAGCTGCGCCACCTCGATCATCGCGATGTGTTCGACCGCGCGCGCGATCAAATCATCAAGGGACGAGAAGTAATACGTAGTGGACGCCAACGGCAGTCCGGCCCGTCGAGCGACCGCGCGGTGACCCACGGCATCGAATCCGCCTTCGGCAAGCAGCTCGGCGGCGGCGCTAACGAGCGCATACCGCCGACGTTCTCCCTTAGGAGTGACTGCTGCCGTCACGAGTAGCCATCGTGCCAGCCAAAGTGGTACTGCATTGCCATTTCGGCCAAACGGCCCGCCGGACCAACATGGCATGATGGCCCGCATGCCCGACTTGAGCCGCCGCGCCCTGCTGGGTCTCGGCGCCAGCGCCGCCGCGGGTGCGGCGGGCACGTACGCGCTCGACATCCTGTTCAAGCCCCGGCCATCTCAAGCCATGCCGCTCTCACCGGCCGGCACCCAGGCGCCGCTGGCGCCGCCGCCGGCCCCACCTCTGGAACCGGCTCCCCCGGGTCAGCCGGCGCCCACCATGGTGACGGGTTCCTTCGTCTCGGCGGCGCGCGGCGGGATCAACACCAATTGGGCCATCGCACGACCGCCCGGACAAACGAAGACGCTGCGACCGGTCATCGCGCTGCACGGCAAGGGCAGCGACGCATCCACGGTGATGGCCGGCGGTGTGGAACAGGGCCTGGCCCAAGCCGTCAACGCGGGCTTGCCGCCGTTTGCGGTGGTCGCCGTCGACGGTGGCGGCAGTTATTGGCACAAGAGGGCGTCCGGCGAGGACAGCGGGGCCATGGTGCTCGACGAGCTGATCCCGATGTTGAGCGGCCAGGGCCTGGACACCTCGCGGGTGGCGTTCTTGGGCTGGTCGATGGGCGGCTACGGCGCATTGCTGCTCGGGGGCCGGCTGGGTCCGGCGCGCACCGCGGCGATCTGCGCGGTCAGTCCCGCGTTGTGGCTCTCCTCCGGCGCGGCCGCGCCCGGTGCCTTCGACGGGCCCGACGACTTCGCGGCGAATTCGGTGTTCGGGATGCCCGCGTTGGGGTCGATTCCCATTCGGGTCGATTGCGGCGACAGCGATCCGTTTTACGCCGCGACCAAACAGTTCATCGCGCAACTGCCGCATCCGCCAGCGGGTGGTTTCTCACCCGGCGGGCACAACGGGGAGTTCTGGAGTTCGCAGCTGCCCGCCGAGCTGACCTGGATGGCGCCGCTGCTGACGGCGTAAGTGCGCTTGGCCGCCGAGAGTCACGCTGGCGCGGCGCTGGGCACCGAGTGTGCCGCCGGCGCTACGCTCGCGAAGGTGACGGCACCTTTCGATTGGGAGTTCCCCTACGCGTGGCCGCGCAAGCCCATGCTGGCGGAAAACGTTGTGTGCACGTCACAACCGCTGGCAGCCCAAGCGGGCCTGCAGATGCTCGCCGAGGGAGGAACCGCGGTGGACGCGGCCATCGCCACCGCCATCGCGCTCACGGTGGTGGAGCCCGTCTCCAACGGCATCGGCTCGGACGCCTTCGCCATCGTGTGGGACGGCCGGCAGTTGCACGGGCTTAATGCGTCTGGCCGTTCGCCCGCGGCCTGGACGCCGGAATACTTCGGCGGCAACGCCGTTCCCGTGGTCGGCTGGAATGCGGTCACCGTGCCGGGCGCGGTGTCGGCGTGGACCGAACTGCACGCCAAGTTCGGCAAGCTCGAGTTCGAAAAGCTCTTCGAGCCCGCAATCCGCTACGCCCGCAACGGTTTCCTGCTCTCACCGACCGTCGCGGAGCAATGGGCGGCGCAGATAGCGCTGTTCGAAAGGCAGCCCGGGTTCGCCGGCGCCTTCATGCCCGACGGGCGGGCGCCCGAACCCGGTGAGCGGTTCAGCTTTGCCGAACAGGCCACCACGCTCGAGAAGATCGCCGCAACCAACGGCGACGCGTTCTACCGCGGAGAGCTGGCCGCTCAACTCGAGGCGCACGCGCTGGCCAACGACGGCGCGATGCGCGCCAGCGACCTCGCTGCTCACCGCGCCGACTGGGTGGGCACCATCAGCGGCACCTATCGCGGGTACACCGTCCACGAGCTCCCGCCCAACGGTCACGGGATCGTGGCGCTGATCGCCCTGGGAATCCTGCAGCACTTCGACATGGGCTCGTTCCCAGTCGATTCCGCGGACAGCGTGCACCTGCAGATCGAGGCGGTGAAGCTGGCCTTTGCCGACGCGCAGGCCTACGTCGCCGACATCGAGCACATGCCGGTCCGCCCGGAACACCTGCTGGACGCCGACTACCTGAGGCAACGCGCGGCCCTGATCGATCGTGCCCGGGCGAGGCCGGCGTCAGCGGGCGCTCCGAGCGGGGGAACCGTGTACCTGACCGCCGCCGACGCCGCGGGGATGATGGTGTCGATGATCCAGTCGAACTACATGGGGTTCGGGTCCGGTGTCGTGGTGCCGGGCACCGGGATAGCGCTGCAGAACCGTGGTGCGAATTTCGCTGCGGCCGAAGGACACCCGAACCGGGTTGGGCCGGCCAAACGGCCATACCACACGATCATCCCGGGCTTTGTCACCAAAGACGGCGCTCCCGTGATGAGCTTCGGCGTGATGGGCGGAACGATGCAGCCTCAGGGTCACACGCAGGTGATGGTGCGCATCGCCGACCATGGACAGAATCCGCAGGCCGCGTGTGACGGCCCGCGGTTTCGGTGGGTGCAGGGCATGCAGGTCAGCTGCGAGAAAGGCTTCCCGGCCGCGACGCTGGACGAGCTTCGCCGCCGCGGACATGACCTGGTTGCCGTGGACGACTACAACCAGTTCGGCAGCTGCCAGGCGATTTGGCGGCTCGACGGCGGCTATTTCGCGGCGAGCGATCCCCGCCGCGACGGCCAGGCCGCGGGTTTCTAGACGTTGATCTTGCCCTCGGCCGCCAACAGCGCGATGTCGCTTCGAAAGTGGCTGCCCGGCAGTCGGATCGACCGCATCAGCTGGTAGGCCTGCGATCGCGCGGCGGCGAGGTCGGCGCCGGTGCCCACCACCGATAGCACGCGGCCACCCGACGAGATCACCTCGCCGTCATCGCGGCGCGCCGTGCCCGCGTGCAGCACCCCCTCGGCTTCCGAGCCGGCGACGACGTCCCCGACCCGAGGGCGCCCGGGATAATTCTCCGCCGCCAGCACCACCGTGACGGCCGCCCCCTTTTGCCAGCGCAGATCGCCGAAGTCGGCCAGCTTGCCGGTGCCCGCCGCGTACAGCAGCTGCCCGAGCGGCGATTCCAGCAGCGCCAGCACGGCCTGGGTCTCCGGATCGCCGAAGCGGCAGTTGAATTCGACCACGGCCGGACCGTTGGTGGTGATCGCAAGTCCGACGTACAACAACCCGCAGAACGGGCTGCCCCGCTGAACCATTTCCGCCGCAACGGGTTCCACGATATTGCCGACGATGTCCCGGTATACCTCGTCGGGAAGCCACGGCACCGGCGCGTAGGCGCCCATGCCGCCGGTGTTGGGTCCGGTATCGCCGTCACCGACACGCTTGAAGTCCTGCGCCGGCAGCAGCGGCACCACGGTCTCGCCGTCGACGACGCAGAACAGCGACACCTCCGGGCCGTCCAAATATGACTCCAGCAACACCGGGTGGCCCGCCTCGAGCAGTCCGGCGGCGTGCGCGCGGGCGACGCCGCGGTCCGCGGTCACCACTACGCCCTTGCCCGCGGCCAGCCGGTCGTCCTTGACCACCCAGGCGGGGTCGCCCGCGGGAGGCCCGAACCGATCCAGGGCGGCGTCCAAATGCGCCGGGCTGTCAACGGTTTCGCTGGCCGCGGTGCGAACTCCGGCCGCGGCCATGACCTCCTTGGCGAACGCCTTGGAGCCCTCGATGCGGGCGGCGTCCTTGCTGGGCCCGAAGCAGACGATGCCGGCGGCGCGCAGTGCGTCGGCCACCCCCAGCACCAACGGCACCTCGGGACCGATCACCACCAGGTCGGCACGCAGCTCGCGGGCCAGGGCGACTACGTCGGAACCCGACGTGATGTCGACGTCGTGCTGCTCGGCCACGCGGGCGGTACCGGCGTTGCCGGGAGCGACGAATAGTCCCGTGACCTGGGGGTCTTTCCGAAGCGCCAGCAACAGCGCATGCTCTCGTGCACCCGAACCGATCACCAGAACTCGCACGACACGTCAGACTAGCCCAGGCGTTCAGACGATTCGCTCCAGCAGGCCTTTCAACTCTTTTTGCTGCGCCGCAGTGAGGCGTCCGAGACGCTTGTTGAACTCGTCGGACAGCAGCGCCAACCCGTCCGCGGCGGCCTTGCGCCCGGCGGGGGTGAGCAGTAGTCGATGTCGCCGCAGATCGGAGGCGTCGATCTCACGGCGCACAAATCCCGCGGCCTCGAGTCGTTTGAGGTAGACGGTGACCGTCGCCTTGGGCATGCTCAACGTCGCCGCCAGTTCGGCGGGGTAGGGATGCTCGTCGATCTCGGCGAGCAGGAACAGCTCCTTGGATTCGAGCCCCAGCGCGCAGATGTCGGCCTCCGCGCACGAGATGACCGACAGCAGCACGCGGTAGTTCAACGACCAGATCTTGGCCGCGTCGATCGCCGGCATCGACTTGCCCGATCGTTCAGACATGAACTAGTTTAGGATGGAACAACCCCATAATCGAACAATTTACCAGAAGGTGGCCCCAATGCCCCTGGATCAGTACGTGACACTCGGACGCTCCGGATTGCGCGTCAGCCGGTTGTGCCTGGGCGCCATGACGTTCGGCGAAGACCTCGGCTGGGGCACCAGTGTCGAAGAGTCCCAACAAATCATCGACCGTTACACCGAACTTGGCGGCAACTTCATCGACACCGCCAACTTCTACACCCGAAGCCATTCCGAGAAGATCATCGGCGACCACATCGGTCGCAACACCGCCCGCCGGGACCGCTTGGTGATAGCCACTAAATTCAGCGGCAACCTGTATCCGGGTGATCCCAACGGAGGTGGCTCCGGCCGTAAGTCCCTGGTCAACGCTTGCGAGAACTCCCTGCGGCGCCTGCAAACCGATTACATCGACATGTACTGGCTGCACATTTGGGACGTGAACACTCCGATCGACGAGACGATGTCGGCGCTCGACGACCTCGTCCGCGCCGGAAAGGTCCGCTACATCGGCGTTTCGGACACCCCGGCGTGGAAGATCGCCGAGGCCAACCTCATCGCCCGGTTCCGCGGCTGGTCGAGCTTCGTCGGCCTGCAGGTCGAGTACTCGCTGTTGGAACGCTTCATCGAACAAGAACTGGCCCCGATGGCAGCGGAGTTCGGGCTAGGCATCACGCCCTGGTCGCCGCTGAAGAGTGGCGTGCTCAGCGGAAAGTACACCCGAGCCAATGCCGGCCAACGCGGCGCCGATCGCGGCGCGATGGTCGACGCATTCCTCAACGAGAAGACCTATGCGCTGATCGACGAACTCGAAGGCATCGCGAAGGCGCACGAGACGAACGTCGCCAGCGTCGCACTGGCCTGGGTGCTCGCGCAGCCCGCCGTCTCCTCGGTCATCATCGGGGCGCGCAGGCTCTCGCAACTCGAGGACAACGTCCGCGCCGTCGACGTGAACCTCAGCGCCGATGAACTGGCCCGGCTAACCGCGCTGACCAAGCCGAAATTCGGGTTCCCGCATAACATGCTGGAGATGGCGCCCGGCATCATCAACGGCGGAACGTCGGTCAACGGCGGCCGTGCGCCGATCTCCGAGTACGTGATGCCCGAAGGTGGCCGGCCTTACTGATACCGGTCAGTCCTTGTCCCCGGAGTGCATCTTCAATGCGGCGTCCACGTTGGCCTTCTTGTCCTCTCCGGCACCCTTCGCGGAGGCCTTCTTCCGCTTTGCGACGACGGCGTCGACGGCGCCGTTGAGCGCGGAACCGAGGGGGAACCCGAGGTAGTGGGTGAGAAAGACGGCCATCTCCTTGAGCTCCGTCTCGGTGAGCTCCCCGTTGAGCAACGCGGCATTGATCTGAATCTCGGCCAGGTCGCGGTTGCCGATCGCGGTCACCGCCGTCAACGTCATGATGCGCTTGTCGCGCATCGACAATCCCGGTCGCGTCCAGATGCTGCCGAACAAGTGGTCGACGGTCAGGTCGAAGTAAGCGTCGCCCTCGATGTTGGGCATCTCCCAGCCGTAGACCTCGTTCATTTTCTCGAGGCCCTTGCGGCGAAGTTCGTCCATCACGCTTCTTTCTCTGTGTGCGGCACCCCGAGGCCGGCCGCCAGCCCCTCGTAGGCCAGCCGGGCCAGCGGCAGATCCACCGACACCGCCTCACCCACGGCCAGCGC
Organism: Mycobacterium sp. E2238; assembly: GCF_001672665.1. Classification (NCBI taxonomy): domain Bacteria; kingdom Bacillati; phylum Actinomycetota; class Actinomycetes; order Mycobacteriales; family Mycobacteriaceae; genus Mycobacterium; species Mycobacterium sp. E2238. The sequence goes on from NZ_LZKF01000166.1 coordinate 13,270, forward strand.
CAAGCTCAGGTCTTTCTCCCCCAGACCCCGGGTATGCATGAACGGCTGGTACAGGAAGTGCTCCGGCTCAAGGTCTTTCATGTCGTCACGGACCATTATCGCCCCGGAGCCGCCGGTGAGGGCATCGGTGTGCCGCACCACCCGACCCAGCGCCTGCAGATCCAGGCCCGCTGCCTCCGCCAGTTTCATGGCCTCACACGCCGCGACATACGAAGTGAAGGTCAACATGTTGCGGGCCAGCTTCATTCGAGTCCCGGCGCCGGGCTCACCGGCGTGGATGACCACCGCCGCCCAGTGTTTGAACGCCGGCTTGATCCGCTCGTACACCTCCCGATCGGCCCCCACCATGGTGGCAAGCTCGCCCTTCGCGGCGGCCGCGGCGCCACCGCTGACCGGCGCGTCCACGACATGGATGCCCTGTGGCTTGAGGTCACTGGCCAGTTCCGCAGCCGTGGTGTCGCTGATGGTCGAGTGGATCGCGATGACCGTGCCGGGCTTGGCGTGGGCGGCCAGCTCGCCGACGACCTCGCGCACCTGCGCGTCGTCGAGGACGGTGACGTGGATGATGTCGGCGGCGGCTACGTCGGCGACGCTGTCGGCCAGGCCGGCGCCCTTCTCGGCCAGCGGCGTCATCGCCTCGGTCCGGATGTCGTAAACCGTCACCCCGCCGGGCCATTCGGTCATCTTCGTGGCCATCGGCGCACCCATATTGCCCAGGCCGATGTACCCGAGCTTCAAGTCACTGGTCATATGCGCCGCTCCTTCTCATCGCTGCGCTCTGCATCGTCGCCGGCGGTCATGACCGGATTATCTGCCCGCCGTCAACGTTGAAGATCTGCCCCGTGATCCACGACGCCTCATCGGAGAGCAAGAACAGGCACATCCCGACCAGATCCTCGGGAGTCCCCATGCGCGACAAGGGAAGACCCTTGACGATGTCGGCGACCATCTCCTGCGGCGTCGTGGTCCGGTTGGCCTCGGTGTCGATGGGCCCGGGCGCGATCGCGTTGATCCGGATGTTCTGGCCACCCAACTCACGGGACAGCTGCTGGGTCAGGCCGTTCACCCCGGCCTTGGCCAGGCCGTAATAGTTCGAGTACAGCCACGCCGCCGTGGACGACTGGTTGACGATCGCCCCGCCGCCGCGCTTGGCCATCTTCTTATAGACCGCGCGGGTGCACCACAACGCGCCGTCGAGGTTGACGCTCATGAACTTCTTGTAGTACTCGGGATCGATGGTGAGCAGGAAGTCCAGCTTCATGCCCCCGAAGATCGCGGCGTTGTTGACCAGATAGTCGATGCCGCCGAACTCGGCGAGCGCGCGGTCGGCCATCGCCTTCGCCGAAGCCGGGTCGGACACGTCGACCGGCACCGCCAGGGCCGTACCGCCGTCGGCCACAATCTGCTTGGCCACCGCCTCGGCCGCCTCGGATTTGATGTCGGCCACGACAACGGCGGCGCCTTCGCGGGCCAGAGCCTCGGCGTACGCCTGCCCGATGCCGCCGCCCGACCCGGTGACGATGGCGACCTTGTTCTCAAACCGCATGCTCTCGAGCTCCTCTAGTTAACCGCTGTTGCGATGGTCTTGATCTCCAGGTATTCCTCGAATCCGGCCAGACCCATCTCCCGACCGTTTCCGGACTGCTTGTAACCACCGAATGGGGCGTCGGCCGAATACCACACGCCCCCATTGACGTTGATCGTGCCCGCGCGGACCCGCGCGGCAACCCTCGCCGCCCGATCCGGGTCGGCGCCGAAAACGGTGCCCGACAGCCCGTATGGAGAGTCGTTGGCGATGCGCACCGCGTCGTCGTCGCCGTCGTGCGGAATCACCGTCAGGACCGGGCCGAAGATCTCCTCGCGCGCGCAGCGGGCGTCGTTGCCCAGCCCCGCGATCACGGTGGGCTCGATGAAGAAACCGACGTCGCGGTCGGACGGCCGGCCACCCCCGCACGCGAATGTGCCGCCCTCGGCGATGGCCGAGTCCAGGTAGCCCTGGATCCGATCGCGCTGGCGCGCCGAAATCACGGGCCCACAGATCGTTCCGGGGTCGGTGGGGTCGCCGGCCTTGATGCCGCCCATCGTTGCGGCCGCGATGGCTACAGCTTCGTCATACTTGGCCCGCGGCACCACCAGCCGGGTGGTGATCGCGCATCCCTGCCCGGCGTGCATGCACACCGAGAACCCGGCCACGCCCACGGCACTGCTCAGGTCGGCATCGTCGAGGACGATGAACGCCGACTTGCCGCCGAGCTCGAGGAAGACCTTCTTGATGGTGGCGGCACCGTCGGCCATCACGCTGCGGCCGGTTGCGGTCGACCCGGTGAACGAAACCATGTCCACCCGAGGGTCTTTGGCCAACAGCGCACCCACGCCGTGGTCGCTGGAGGTGACGATGTTGATGACACCGGGCGGGAAGTCGGTGTGCTCGGCGATGAGTTCCCCCAAAACCGCGGCGCACCATGGGGTATCGGGGGCGGGCTTGAGGACGACGGTGTTCCCCGCGGCCAACGCGGGCCCGATCTTGGCGAGGTTGATCTGGTGGGGGAAGTTCCACGGGGTGATCGCACCGACGACGCCGACGGCCTCACGGGCGATGGTGCGCCGGGTGGGGATGCCCATCGGCGACGCCACGCCGAGATCCTGGTTGTAAACGTAGGATTCGGCGGTATCCGCCGCGAACGCGAGGTCGTTGACCGGAACTTCGAGCTGGGCGATGCTGGTGAGCATCCGCGGCGCGCCGACCTCGGCGATGGTCAGGTCGCGCAGCTCTTCGAGGTGCTGCTGCATCGCCTCGCGCAATTGACGCACGCACCGCACCCGCAACTCGGTGTCCCGCGACCACTCCGTCTCATCGAAGGCGCGCCGCGCGGCGTCGATGGCGCGGCCCATGTCGTCGGCGTCGGCGTCCGCCGCGACCCCGAGCACCTCCTCGGTCGCGGGGTTGATCGTCGGGAACGTGCCGGTGCTGCCGGGCGACATCTTCCCGTCGATGAAAAGTGCGCTCACGCCGTCGGCCAACAAGGCCATCTCCCGCTCCCGTCTCTGCGACCAATCGAGCACGCGAAATCTCAGTGAACTTCAGTGGACACTTGTCCGATATTCTCCGATGGAACCATAGCCGTCCGGCTGTCGGCGGTGCAAGGGTCGATCGCGATCGGGGCGGCTGCCGCCCGAAAACACCACATTAAGCCGCATCTTTGCGGATCGGGGTTGCTTCCGGCGGAGTCGGTCCGATAGCTTGGACATGTGTCCAGCGATGCACTGGTGACGATCAAGTCCCAGGCCGATCACCAGGCCGGCCGGCCCACGCGGAACCGCCGCCAGGAGGAAACCTTCCGGAAGGTGCTCGCGGCGGGCATCGAGACGCTGCGTGAGAAGTCGTACGCCGACCTGACGGTGCGCGCGGTGGCGGCCCGCGCCAAAGTCGCCCCGGCCACCGCTTATACCTACTTCTCGTCGAAGAACCACCTCATCGCCGAGGTCTACCTCGACTTGGTGCGCCAGGTCCCCTACTTCACCGACGTCAACGACCCGATGCCCACCCGGGTGGAACAGGTGTTGCGCCACCTGGCCCTGGTGGTCGCCGACGAGCCGGAGGTCAGCGCCGCGTGCACGACGGCGTTGCTCAGCGGAGGCGCCGAGCCCGCGGTGCGGGCCGCGCGCGACCGGATCGGCGCGGAGATCCACCGTCGCATCGCATCCGCGATCGGCCCCGACGCCGACCCCACCGCCGTGTCCGCGCTGGAGATGTCGTTCTTCGGCGCGCTCGTCCAGGCCGGAAGCGGCGAATTCACCTATCGCGAGATCGCCGACCGGCTGGCCTATGTGGTCAGGCTGATCCTCACCGGCGCCGGAGAGACTAGCCAGGAGACAAGCACCGAATGACCATCCATGTTGGCGACCACGAGCTGGTCCTCGATCCGTACGACTACGACTTCCACGAGGACCCGTACCCGTACTACAAGCGCCTCCGCGATGAGGCCCCGCTGTATCGCAACGAGAACCTGAACTTCTGGGCGTTGTCGCGGCACCAAGATGTGCTGCAGGGGTTCCGCAACAGCACGACGCTATCCAACAAGTACGGCGTCTCGCTGGACCCGGCATCGCGCGGGCCGCACGCATCGAAGACGATGTCGTTTCTGGCGATGGACGATCCCGCACATCTACGACTGCGGACGCTGGTGTCAAAAGGCTTCACTCCCAGAAGGATTCGGGAACTCGAACCCCGGGTCACCGAGATCGCGGTACAACACCTGGACACGATGCTGGAAAAGGCCAGGTCTTCAGCGGACGGCACCGTCGACTACGTCGACGAGTTCGCCGGGAAGCTGCCCATGGACGTCATCTCGGAATTGATGGGTGTCCCCGAACCGGATCGAGTTCAGGTGCGCGCCTGGGCCGACGGGGTGATGCACCGCGCGGAGGGCGTCACCGACGTGCCGCCGGAGGCCGTCGAGGCCTCCATCAACCTGATCGTCTACTACCAGGGGATGGTCGCCGAGCGGCGCAAAAAGCTGACGGATGACCTGACCTCGGCGCTGCTGGAAGCCGAGATCGACGGCGACCGGCTCACCGACGAAGAAGTCCTCGGCTTCATGTTTCTGATGGTGATCGCCGGCAACGAGACGACCACCAAACTCCTTGCCAATGCCGCATTCTGGGGTCACAAAAACCCGGATCAGCTGACTCCGGTCTATGCCGACCTGTCGCTGGTGCCGCTGTGGGTCGAGGAGACCCTGCGCTACGACACGTCCAGCCAGATCCTGGCCCGCACCGTGTCTGGGGAGCTCACCCTCTACGACACGACTATTCCCGAGGGCGACGTCTTGCTGCTGTTGCCCGGTTCCGGCCATCGCGACGAGCGGGTCTTCGACAATCCCGACGACTATCTGATCGGGCGCGAAATCGGGCCCAAGCTATTGAGTTTCGGTAGTGGCGCACACTTCTGCCTGGGCGCGCATCTGGCGCGGATGGAAGCCCGGGTCGCGCTCACCGAGTTGTTCAAGCGAATCCGCGGATATCAGGTGGACGAGGCCAACGCCGTCCGCGTCCACTCCAGCAATGTCCGCGGATTCGCTCACCTACCGATGACCGTGGAGGTCCGCTGAATGCCCCGCTTTGACCCCCTGCCCGAACGCCGGCCGGCCATCGTGGCCGGCGCCTCGTCCGGCATCGGAGAGGCCACCGCCATCGAACTCGCGGCGCACGGCTTCCCTGTCGCGCTTGGTGCCCGCCGAGTCGAGAAGCTCAACGACATCGTGGGCAAGATCAACGCCGAAGGCGGCGAGGCCGTCGGATTCCACCTGGACGTCACCGACCCGAACTCGGTCAAATCCTTTGTTGCACAGTCGGTCGATGCACTGGGCGAGATCGAGGTGCTGGTGGCCGGCGCCGGCGACACGTACTTTGGCAAGCTCGCGGAGATCACCACCGACGAGTTCGAGTCGCAACTGCAGATCCACCTCGTCGGCGCCAACCCGCTGGCCGCCGCGGTGCTGCCGGGCATGCTGGAGCGCCGGCGTGGCGATTTGATTTTCGTCGGCTCCGACGTGGCCCTGCGCCAGCGGCCGCACATGGGTGCCTACGGCGCGGCGAAGGCCGCTCTCGTGGCGATGGTCACCAACTTCCAAATGGAGCTCGAGGGCACCGGCGTGCGGGCCTCGATCGTGCACCCCGGCCCGACGAAGACCTCGATGGGCTGGAGCCTGCCGGCCGAAAAGATCGGCCCCGCACTGGAGGACTGGGCCAAGTGGGGCCAGGCCCGCCATGACTACTTCCTGCGCGCGGCGGACCTGGCGCGCGCCATCACGTTCGTCGCCGAGACACCGCGCGGCGGGTTCATCGCGAACATGGAGCTTCAGCCCGAAGCCCCGTTGGCTGACAAGAAAGATCGACAGAAGCTCGCACTCGGCGAGGAGGGAATGCCGTCATGACAACCACCGCGATTGTTCCGCGGGTTTCCGGCGGTGCGGAAGAGCATGGTCACCTCGAGGAATTCCGCACCGACCCAATCGGTCTGATGAAGCGCGTCCGGGAGGAGTGCGGCGACGTCGGCTGGTTCCAGCTGGTCGACAAACACGTCATCCTGCTATCGGGCGCGGGCGCCAACGAATTCTTCTTCCGCTCCGCCGACGAGGATCTGGACCAGGCCGAGGCGTACCCGTTCATGACGCCGATCTTCGGCAAGGGCGTCGTCTTCGACGCCAGCCCCGAGCGGCGCAAGGAGATGCTGCACAACTCGGCCCTGCGCGGCGAGCAGATGAAGGGCCACGCCAGCACCATCGAGGGCGAAGTCAAGAAGATGATCGCGGACTGGGGCGACGCCGGCGAGATCGAGCTGCTCGACTTCTTCGCGGAGCTGACCATTTACACCTCGACCGCCTGCCTGATCGGGCTGAAGTTCCGTGAGCAGCTCGACCACCGCTTCGCGGAGTACTACCACGAGCTGGAACGTGGCACCGACCCGCTGTGCTACGTCGATCCCTACCTGCCGATCGAGAGCTTCAAGCGACGCGACGAGGCACGCGTCAAACTCGTTGCGCTGGTGCAGGAGATCATGGACCAGCGGCTGGCCAATCCGCCGAAGGACAAGGCCGACCGGGACATGCTCGACGTGCTGGTCTCGATCAAGGACGAAGATGGCAATCCGCGGTTCTCCGCCGACGAGGTCACCGGGATGTTCATCTCGCTGATGTTCGCCGGGCACCACACCAGCTCGGGAACTTCGGCGTGGACGCTGATCGAATTGATCCGCCATCCCGACGTGTACGCCGAGGTGCTCGCCGAGCTCGAGGAGCTCTACGCCGACGGCCAAGAGGTGAGTTTCCATGCGCTGCGGTCGATTCCGAAGCTGGATAACGTGGTCAAGGAGACCCTGCGGCTACACCCGCCGCTGATCATTCTGATGCGGGTGGCTCAGGGCGAGTTCGAGGTCGAGGGCTTCGGAATCCACAAGGGCGACTACGTCGCCGCGTCCCCGGCGATCAGCAACCGGATCCCCGAGGACTTCCCCGATCCGGACGCCTTCAAGCCCGACCGCTACAACAAGCCCGAACAGGCCGACATCGTCAACCGGTGGACCTGGATTCCGTTCGGCGCGGGGCGGCACCGGTGCGTCGGCGCCGCTTTCGCCCAGATGCAGATCAAGGCGATCTTCTCGGTTCTGCTGCGCGAGTACGAATTCGAGATGGCGCAGCCGGCCGACAGCTACCACAACGACCACTCCAAGATGGTCGTCCAGCTCGCGCGGCCGGCGAAGGTCCGCTACCGCAAGCGCCAGAAGTAGGTTCCCCCATGGGATTTAGGATCGAAGCCGATCTGGATTTGTGTCAGGGCCATGCCATGTGCGAACTGGAGGCGCCGGACTATTTCCGGGTGCCCAAGCGCGGCAAGGTCGAGATCCTCGACCCGGAACCGCCGGAAGACGCCCGCGACGAAGTCGAGCGCGCGGTCGATATGTGCCCAACGCATGCACTGTTCATCAAAGAGAAAGAAGACTGACCATGGCGTCATCACGCGACGAACTCGAGGCATGGGTCGACCGCTGGCTGCAGGCCAACAAGGACTGCGAGAAGGCCGGTGACTGGCGGCCGTTGGCGGACTTCTACGCCCAGGACGCCACCTACGGCTGGAACATCGGGCCCAAGGAAGACGTGATGTGCGTCGGCGTCGACGAGATCCGCGACATCGCCCTCGGAATGGAGATGGAGGGCCTGGAGAACTGGGTGTACGAGTACCAGAAGGTGCTCATCGACGAGAAGCAGGGCGAGATCGTCGGCTTCTGGAAGCAGATCGTCAACAAGTCCGACGGCACCCAGGATGAGATCTACGGCATCGGCGGCAGTTGGTTCCGCCTCAACGCCGACAACCTCATCGAGTGGCAGCGGGACTTCTTCGACTTCGGTCACGTCGCGTACATGTTCGGCAAGCTCATCGAATCCGGCGACCTCAGCCCCGGCATGCAGAAGCGGATCGAGCGCAGCATCGCCGGCGAGAAGCTGCCGGGCTACTACCCGCTCGGCCAGGCACCGGTGCAGATCTGGTGACCGGAGCCAATGGCGGACCAACCAAGCATTTGATTTGTTGCACGCGCTATGCTGACGCGACAAGGGTGCCTGTGGCGCCCGTCACCAAGCTGTCCGGCATGAAGGGGCCGGCCAGCTCTGATCGATTCAAAGGCGAAATGGGGTCAGGACCATCGTGAAGACAAAAGGCGCACTGATCTGGGAGTTCAACCAGCCCTGGTCCATCGAGGAAATCGAGATCGGCGACCCGCAAGCGCATGAGGTCAAGATCCAGATGGAAGCGGCCGGCATGTGCCACTCCGACCATCACCTCGTCACCGGCGGAATCCCGATGGCCGGCTTCCCGGTGCTCGGCGGGCATGAGGGTGCCGGCATCGTCACCGAGGTCGGGCCGGGCGTGGAAGACATCGCGCCGGGCGATCACGTGGTGCTGTCCTTCATCCCGTCCTGCGGGCAATGCCCGACGTGTCAGGCCGGCATGCGCAACCTGTGCGACCTGGGGGCCGGACTGCTCGGCGGTGCGGCCGTCTCCGACGGCACGTTCCGCATCCAGGCCCGCGGCAAGGACGTCTTCCCGATGACGCTGCTCGGCACGTTCTCGCCGTACATGGTGGTGCACCGCAGCTCCGTGGTGAAGATCGACCCGTCTGTCCCCTTCGAGGTTGCCGCCCTGGTCGGCTGCGGCGTCACCACCGGCTACGGCTCGGCGGTCCGCACCGCCGACATCCGGCCGGGCCAAGACGTCGCCATCGTCGGTGTCGGCGGGGTCGGCATGGCAGCGCTGCAGGGCGCCGTCAACGCCGGTGCACGCTACATCTTCGCGATCGACCCGGTCGAATGGAAGCGCGACCAGGCGCTGAAATTCGGTGCGACCCACGTCTATCCCGACATCAACGCGGCGCTGATGGGCATCATGGAGGTCACCTACGGGCTGATGGCCCACAAGGTCGTGGTCACCGTCGGGGAGCTACACGGCGCCGACGTCGACAACTACCTCAACATCACCCAAAAGGGCGGCACCTGCGTGCTGACCGCCATCGGCAGCCTGCTGGACACCAACGTCAACCTCAACCTGGCGATGCTCACCTTGATGCAGAAGAACTTGCAGGGCACCATCTTCGGCGGCGGCAACCCGCAGTACGACATCCCGCAGCTGCTGTCGATGTACAAGGCCGGCAAGCTGAACCTGGACGACATGGTCACCACCCAGTACCGCCTGGAGCAGATCAACGAGGGCTACCAGGACATGCTGGACGGCAAGAACATTCGCGGCGTCATCCGTTACACGGACGCCGACAGGTAACAGACGCTTCAACCGACTGGGTCCCGAATGACGGGGTTCGGGCACCTGCTGGCGCCGGGACGGATCGGCGCCATGACGGTGCGCAACCGCCTGGTGATGTCTCCGATGGAGACCATGTACGGCACGCCTGATGGGCTGCCGTCCGAGCGCACGCGCGACTACTTCGCCGCCCGCGCCAGGGGCGGTGTCGGCCTGATCACGGTGGGCGCCACCGGGATCGACCACCAGCATCCGGAGACTCCCGGCGGGTTGCACCTGGCCACCGACGAATCGGTGGAGGCGCATCGGGCTCTCGTGGAGGTGGTGCACGAGCACGGCGCCAAGATCCAGCCACAAATCGTGCATTCCGGTCCCGACGGTCTGGGGCCGGAGATCTTCGGGGTCACGTCATTGGGCCCGTCGGTGATCCCCTCCTACCTCACCGGACGCCCGTCGGTCGAGATCAGCAAGCAACAGCTGTGCGGAGTGTTCGATTTGTTCAAGGCCGCGGCGCGGCGTGCCGTCGAGGCCGGGTACGACGGCATCGAGCTGCACGCCGCGCATGGCTACATGCTGCTGGGCTCGTTCCTTGCGCCGCAACGCAATCGCCGCACCGACGACTATCGCGGTGATTCGGCACGTGGCCGGGCGCGGGTGGTCCTCGATGCGCTGGCCGCGATCCGTTCCGAGATCGGTGACACCCTGCCGATCACGCTACGCATCTCGGGCTACGAAAGGGTCGCGGGTGGCCGGCCGATCTTCGAGACCGCGCAGCTGGCACCGGAGTTCGCGGCCGCGGGTGTCAATGCGTTCCACGTCAGCGGCGGGGTGATCGATCGGTTGGTGACCGGGATGGTCAACGGTGCCGATGACGGCGACGGGCTCAACGTCGGGGCCGCGGCGGCGGTCAAGCAGGTGGTCGACGTCCCCGTGATCGCCGTCGGCCGCATCCACGATCCGGCCCTGGCCGAACGGATCCTGGCCGACGGGCGCGCCGATTTCATCGCGATGGGTCGTCCCCTGCTGGCCGATCCCGAGCTTCCGCGCAAACTGCGCGACGGGCAGGTACACCGGATTCGCAAGTGTATATCCTGTGAAAACTGTATCGACGCAATGGAACTGCGTTTCTCTGTCGACTGCGCCGTCAATCCGCGCACCGGCAAGGAGCGCGAAATGACGGCGGCTCCCGCTGCGCGCCCCAAGCGTGTGGTGGTGATCGGCGGCGGGCCGGCCGGGCTGGAGGCAGCCCGGGTGGCCGCCGAGCGGGGACACCGCGTCACGCTTTTCGAACGCAGCATCGCAATGGGCGGGGCGCTGCGCTGGGCATCGGTTCTGCATCCGGAGAACGAGCCTTTCCTGCGCTACCTGCGCAACGAGATCAAGCTCAGCAGCGTGGACGTCTGTCTTGGTCAAACGATTTCGTCTCAAGGCGTCATCGATGCCGACCCGGATGCGGTGATCGTGGCCACCGGCGGCAGGGTCGCCGTGCCGGTGATCCCCGGATCCGATCTGCCGCACGTACACACCGGCCCCGGGTTGCGCGAATTGCTGGGTGGGCGAACCGAATCCGGCGCACCGGCCTGGCAACGCCTGGGTGCTTCCGCGCTGGGCGGGTGGCGACAACGGCTGATGCATCCTGCCGCGGTCCGGATGGCCAGCCGCGCCTGGATGCCGCTCGGACGACGGGTCGCCATAATCGGCGGTGACTTGGTCGCCCTCGAACTGGCCGAATTCCTGGCGAGTCGGGGCCGGCTGGTGTCGATACTCGAATCCGGCAAAGACATCGCCCCGGAGGTGGGCAACAAACGCAAGACTGAACACATGGATCGCCTCGATCGGCTGGGCGTCACCGTGCATGTGCGGACCGCCGTCGAACGGATCACTACCGAGGCTGTGGTGTTCACCCCGGCCCGTGGCACCACCCGAGAGCTGGAGGCCGACAGCGTCGTGCTGGCCGGCACCGCCGAAGCCGACACCTCGATGTTCGACGCGCTGGTCGCCGCCCTGCCCGGCGCTCAGGTGCACGCCGCCGGCGACTGCACCGGGCTCGGGCTGATCCGCAAGGCCACCGAGGAAGGCGCGCGCGCCGCGTGCGCAATCTAGTGACAGGAGAACAGAAATGACCGAGGCCAAAGAATCCCAGGCCACTCCGGCGCTCGCCGCCTCGCAGGCCTCATGGCGATGCGTGCAAGCGCACGACCGGGAGGGTTGGCTGGCCCTGATGGCCGACGACGTCGTCATCGAGGATCCGATCGGCAAATCCGTGACCAACCCGGACGGCACCGGGGTCCGCGGGAAGGCAGCCGTCGGCGAATTCTTCGACAACAACATCGCGGCCAACCAGCTGTCCATCACTTGCGAGGAAACGTTCCCGTCGAGTTCGCCCCACGAGATCGCCCACATATTGGTGCTCAACAGCAAGTTCGAGGGCGGCCTCACCAGCTCGGTGCGGGGCGTCTTCACCTACACGGTCAACGACGCCGGACTCATCACCAACATGCGGGGGTACTGGAACCTCGATGTCATGCAGTTCGGCCAGGAGGACTGAGCCGGCCGCTCAGCCTAGCGACGCGTAAAGCTCAGATGCGTGACCCCGCTGGGACTGCTCACCGACTCCAGCTCGAATCGCTGCTCGAGGCCTTCCAGACCTTCCCACAACGGCTCCCCGTGCCCCAGCACGATCGGCACCAACACGACGTGCAGGTGGTCGACGAGGTCGGCTGCGAGAAATTGGCGGACGGTCGAGGGGCCTCCTCCCACGCGGATGTCTAAATCTCCCACAGTTTTTCGGGCCAGCTGAAGGGCTTCCTCGGCAGTGCCGTCGATGAAGTGGAAGGTAGTGCCGCCCTCCATCTCGATCGAAGGCCGGGGGTGATGGGTGAGAACGAAGACCGGGGTATGGAATGGGGGATCGGCGCCCCACCAGCCTTTCCATTCTGCGTCGCTGCCTTTGCGCACCCATGGGCCGCGCTGGGGCCCGAACTTGTTGCGCCCCATGATTTCGGCGCCGATTCCTGGCTCCCACTTGCCGGCGATGGCGTCGTCGATGCCTGTCGTGCCGCCCGCCTCACCGTGCATAGCGCGGAAGGTGCGTGTCGCGAAAAACCACTCGTGCAACCGCCGCCCGGCATGCCCAAACGGCGCGTCCAGGCTTTGGCCGCTACCCGTTGCGAAGCCGTCGAGCGAGACCGAGAGGTTGTGCACGCGCACCTGTGACATGGCGGAATCTCCTGAACTTCTATCCGAGGCGTTGATCTTGCAAGGATTGACCATCACCACTCGTGGAATTCATCGCCGAGATTGCCGTCATGGTCGTGATGTGGACGGCGACCACGACCGTGGCGGCAATTTCGACGCCCTATGCTGGGGCCATGGCGTCGATCTTCACCAAGATCATCAACCGTGAACTCCCCGGCCGCTTCGTCTACGAGGACGACGACGTCGTCGCGTTCCTGACGATCGAGCCCATGACCCAAGGGCACACGTTGGTGGTGCCGCGGGCCGAAATCGATCAGTGGCAGGACGTCGATGGCGCGACGTTCGCCCGGATCATGAGCGTGAGTCAGCTCATCGGCAAGGCAGTGTGCAAGGCCTTCAGGACTGAGCGGGCGGGGGTGATCATCGCCGGGCTGGAGGTGCCCCATCTGCATGTGCACGTGTTCCCCACCCGCCGCCTGAGCGATTTCGGTTTCGCCAACGTCGACCGCAACCCGTCACCGGAGTCGCTGGACGAGGCGCAGGCGAAAATCAAGGCCGCCCTAGCTCAATTGGCGTGAGCCGGCTCCTGCGCAGGCACTTCGCTGACGCGCGGCAGCGTGACGCGGAAACAGCAGCCCTCCCCGGGCGCGGTCGTCACCGTGACGGCGCCGCCGTGCGCACGTACCAGCGAGTCGACGATCGATAGCCCCAGTCCGGTACCTCCGCTGGCGCGTGCCCGCGACGAGTCGGTGCGATAGAAGCGTTCGAAGACGCGCGACGCGTCCTGCTCTGTCATCCCGGGCCCCTTGTCGGCCACCTCGAGCACGGCGTCGTCCCCCGCCGTGCCGACCCGGACGGTGACGTCGGCGCGCTCCGGGGTGTGCTGCAAGGCATTCGCGACCAGGTTGCTCAGCACCTGTCGGATCCGCGGTTCGTCCCCGAGCACCTCCGGGGTGCCCGGGCCGTCGAGCACTTCCATGGCAATGGTGCGTTTGGGGTCCATCGCCTGCGCGTCGTGCACGGCGTCGCTGGCCAGCGCCAGCAGGTCGACCCGGTTGTGCTCGAGCGGTCGTTGCACATCCAGGCGGGCCAACAGCAGCAGGTCGTCGACCAGCAGCCCCATCCGGCTGGCTTCGCTTTCGATCCGCGACAACAGCATGGCGACGTCTCGCGCGGCGCCCTGCCGATACAGCTCCGCGAAGCCCCGGATGGTCGTCAGCGGGGTGCGCAGCTCGTGGCTGGCGTCGGTGATGAACCGCCGCATCCGCTCCTCGGAACCGCGGGCCTTCTCGGCCGACGACTCCGACGACGCGAGCGCTTCCTGAATCTGCGCAAGCATCCCGTTGAGGGCGAGGGACAGCCGGCCGACCTCGGTGCGTGGATCACGTTCCGGGACACGGCGATCCAGCTGGCCGGCGGCGATCGCCGCGGCAGTCTGCTCGACCTCGGACAGCGGCCGCAGGCTGCGCTGAACGACCGCAAAGCCGGCGATGCCGACCACGACCAGCACCGCCACCCCAATGCCGATCTGCAGCCAGACCAGGGAGCTGACGGTGTGTTGGACATCGGAAAGGTCGATCGCCACGGTCGTCAGGCCGTGTGGGCCGCGCACCGAAACCGCGCGCCACAGGATGTCGGACCCGTTGACCGACGGCAGCGTCGTCGGATTGGGGCCGACATCGTTGTTGGGCGGCAATGCCGGTTCGGAGTTGCGGTCGTTGATGGCGGTGAACGGCGTGCCATCAGTGCCGATGCCGCGCACGTAGAACTTCGACGGCGGGCGGGCAGGGTCCGGGCCCTCATAGGGCGGTGGCGACTGCCGCCGCGGGGCCTGCGCCCAACCGCGCGACGCGTCGAGCAGCGTCTGGTCGATCCGGGTGACCAGGCTGTGTCGCAGGATCGACGTGACCGCGATGCCCGAGACCGCCAGCCCGCACGCCACCAGCACCAGAGTGGCGGCGACCAGCCCTACCCGGAGCGGCAATCCACGTCGATGCGGTGTAGTCATGCGAATGTTTCTTCGCTAACGCTGATGACCGAGCGCGGACTCAGCGCGGTTCCCGCAACACGTAACCCACTCCCCGCAGGGTGTGCAGCAGCCGCTTCTCCCCGGTGTCGATCTTGCGGCGCAGATACGACACGTAGGACTCGACGACATTGACGTCACCTCCGAAGTCATATCGCCACACGTGGTCGAGGATCTTGGGCTTGCTCAAGACCGTGCCGGCGTTGATCACAAAGTAACGCAGCAGCGTGAACTCGGTCGGCGACAGCGAGACCGGTTCGCCGGCCTTCCACACCTCATGGGTCTCCTCGTCGAGTTCGATGTCGGCGAAGGTCAGCCGGGCGCTGCGGGGCTCAGCTCCGCCCTTTCCGGCGCGCCGCAGGATGACCCGCAGCCGGGCGACGACTTCTTCCAGGCTGAACGGCTTGGTCACGTAGTCGTCGCCGCCCAGGGTCAGGCCGGCGATCTTGTCCTGCAATGAATCGCGGGCCGTCAGGAACAACGCCGGGGCGTCTATGCCGTCGGCGCGCAGGCGCCGCAGCACGCCGAACCCGTCCATGCCGGGCATCATCACGTCCAGGATCACCGCGTCGGGGCGTGCTTCCCGGGCCCGGTCCAGGGCTTGGGCGCCGTTGGTCGCGGTGTAGACCTCGAACCCCTGAAACTTGAGGCTCACCGAGAGCAGCTCGACGATATTGGCCTCGTCGTCGACCACGAGGACACGAGCCTCGGGTTTCGTTTCACTTGGGGTTGCCGTGGTCATCAGATTCTTCTGCCTCTTGTTGAACGTTTCCTATGTGAAGATTGTGTGGTTGCTGAAAGCTCAGTGCCAACACTCTGATAGTAGTCTGCCAGGAATCATCGCGACCGCTTGGACCTGCGCGGGCTGACGCGGTCGCGTCGCGAATAAACTCGTGGAATGAACCTCGCCGCACGGATCGTCTTGGCCGCGACCGCCCCGGCACGTGTCGGGCTTGCCGCCGCGGACGCCGGCCTGACCGTGGCAACCGCGGCGGTCGGGGTGGCGAAGCGGGCGTTGGGCGAAGGCGGGACGGGCGGGACGAACGCCATGACCTCCATGCTGGGAATCGACGACGCGATCGTTCGCGCCAACCGGCTCGCGCGGCTGCTCGACGACGATGCGCCACTGGGACGCGCCGTGGCGCCGGACGGCCCGATCGATCGGCTGCTGCGCCCGGGCGGGGTGGTCGACATGCTGACAGCGGACGGCGGTCTGCTGGACCGCCTCACCGCGGAGGGCGGCGGTCTGCACCGCACGCTGCAACCCGGTGGCCTGGCCGATCAGCTTGTCTCCGAGGACGGATTGATCGAGCGGCTGCTGGCCGAGGATGGGCTGGCCGACCGCCTGCTGAGCGAGGGCGGTCTGGTCGACAAGCTGACGGCGAAGAACGGGCCGCTGGACCAGCTCGCCGACGTCGCCGACACTCTGGCGCGGCTGACACCCGGGATGGAAGCGCTGGAGCCCGCGATCGCCACGCTGCAGGACGCGGTCGTCGCGCTCACCATGGTGGTCAACCCGCTGAGCAATATCGCCGACCGGATCCCGCTCCCGGGCCGGCGGCGCCCTTCGTCCCGGGCGGTGCGCTCAACGCGCATCATCGACAGCGGCGAGTGACCGTTTAGGCTTGGACCGGTTTGATCCCGCCTCCTTAGCTCAGTGGTAGAGCACTCGCCTTGTAAGCGAGCGGTCGTCAGTTCAATCCTGACAGGGGGCTCCGTAAGGTGGATGATTGGTTTCATGCCCGCAGTCGGCGCCATTGAACGCTGTACCGATGGCTCATGGATGACACGCGTTTTCGCTGCAGCGGCGGCCGCGGTCGCCGTGGTCATTGCCGAATGCTCGTGTCCCACCGCTTCGGCTGACCCCACGTCCGAGACTCCACCGTTCCCGATCGGTCAGATGGGCGTGCCCGTGCATGCTCGGGCGGCCGATGGTGCGACCGCCGACATCACGGTCAACAGTGCGACGTGGTTACCGCCGGGATGCACCACCCATTTTGCGATTCCGACGCCTGGCTCCTCATGCGGCGTGGTGGAACTGACTATCACCGGGACGTCCCACCCGTTCTTCAAGTTCGACCACGGCTACATATTTGCCGGATACGGCGGTGGCAATCAGCCATGGACCCATCCCGACGAAGCGCCCCAGCCGGCGACGCTTGCGGTCGACTACCAGAGGCTCGACAAGATGCCCCCGCTGCAATCGGGCGGCCTTCACGACGGCCAAACCGCGCACGGATTCGTCGGTTTCGCTATGCCGACGGCTGGTGACCTGTACATGACGATCAACGATCCCGCGCAGCCAGCTCCCTACACCGAAGCGGGCTTCATCGTCCACACTTGACGCTCGTCGGTCGCCGTGCAGTACGATGTCAGCGGCGTGAAATCCCAGGGGTGTCGGTACCGTGCGCGCGGTGGCCACGCTGCTGAAGAACAACAAAAGCAGGTAGGCCACCGCACTCAGCGCCGTGACAGTCACCGCCGCTCGGCGATTGCCGACAGCCGCGATGGCCAGTACCCCAAGTGTCAGCAGAATCGCGCTCTGCGCCGGAGTCAATGCCAGCCCGAGAACGGGGGTGCCGGTGGGCACCGCATGCGGATGCAGGGCAGCTGAAATTAGCCCGGCAATGCCGAACGCCGTCACCAGCACTCCCTCGCCGAGCAGCAACCAACGCCCGCTGCGGAAGCGCCTCGGGTCCATCGGGACCCTGTGCAAATCCGAAGTCATCCCGGGAACTGGCCCCGCCGTAACCGGCATCGCGCGACCTCCACCTGAAACAACGCGTCGTACGTCATCGGCTACCCACTACGGCCGGTGCTACGCCAGAGTTGTTGCGCCGGCTGGTCGAACAGCTTCTTCGAACCCGGCGACTTCGATCACCGGGGACGACGGGTGCGCTCACGTAAGGCGGCGACCC